>JAFIGE010000015.1 GCA_020831585.1 Opitutales bacterium
GGAGATTCTGGATGCCGATGGGGAGCTTTTTGCGCGGCAGGCTCATGATGGGCCACCAGACTCGGCGAAGCGCGCGGTTCTGGCAAGATCCTTCCCCGTCCCCCCCGGCGTCACGGGCGTCATCACGGAGTTTGTCAGACACGCAAGATGCGTGCGCCCCATCCTTCATCCGTGTAATCCTTGAAATCCATGGTGCAAACCCCAGAGCCCAAGCCAGTTGAACCATCGATCACATGGATGGCATGGATGCTTTGCCCACAGAGCAAAAGCCTTCGTGAGCTTTGTGCCTTTGTGCGAGCCCTTTCAGAGCATAAGCCGTATGCTCCGCATTCATTTCTCTCACAAAGGCGCAAAGCTCACAAAGCGAACAGCACGCCGCCCGCACGCAAGATCCGTGCGCCCCATCCTTCATCCGTGCAATCCTTGAAATCCATGGTTCAAACCCCAGTGCCCAAAGCCAGTTGAAACATCGATCACATGGATGGCAGGGATGCCTTGCCCACAGAGCAAAAGCCTTCGTGAGCTTTGTGCCTTTGTGCGAGCCCTTTCAGAGCATAAGCCGTATGCTCCGCATTCATTTCTCTCACAAAGGCGCAAAGCTCACAAAGCGAACAGGACGGCTCCCGCTGCCCATCGCCCGCGCCCGCCCCCCGGGACCGTCGGGCGGTCAAAAGAGGATTGCCCATCCATCAGCTAGCCTTACCATTTTCGAAATTTCGCTTATAGATGCCGTTACTGCCTTACTCGCATTTTTCGACGGACGATCTCCCCGCAAAAGATCGTTTGGCTTCGTGGCGCGAGGACATTTCGGTGATTTTCGACCATGAACCGGCCCCGATTGCCGATCCGCATCCCTTCCGGGTCGTCTTCGATCTCTACCACTTCGGGCATTCGGTGCTTGCCCGGTTAGACGCTTCGCCGGGCCGCTACGTGCGCTCAACACACAAAGTCTCAAAGGACGGAATGGATTCCGTCCTTCTCCAACTGTTTCTTGAGGGCGGCGTGCAGTTCGGTGTAGGCCAGCGGACCACCTATGCCGAAGCGGGCGATATCGTGGTGTTCGACATGGCGCAACCGGTGGATAACTTCAATCGGAGATTCCAGCACATCACAGTCATGTGGCCCCGCCCCGCCCTTGAGGCAGTGGTGCCGGATATCGAACGCTGGCACGGTCTCTGCCTGCCAAGGGAGAATCCCTCCGTCGCGCTGCTGCGCCAGCACATGATCGCCAGCTACGAACTGGCGAGGCAGCTCACACCGCGGGAAGGCCTGCGCATCGAGGAAGCCACCCTCGCCCTCGTTGGCGCGGCCATGGGGGGGGTACACGCCGTGAAGGAAACGGTCGTGCCCCCGGCCATGACGGAAGTGCTCATTTTCCAGATTAAGCGCCACATCCGGCAAAACCTCGCCGCCGCCGATCAGTCCCCGGAACAGATTGCCCGCCACTTCGGGATTTCGCGGCGTCACCTCTACCAACTGCTGGAGCCGGTCGGGGGCATCGCCCGCTATCAGCGCCAGTTGCGCCTGCAACGCTGCCTGGCGGACCTGCGAAACCCGGAATACGCCAACCTGCAAATCTCGGAAATCGCCTACCGCTGGGGCTTCAGAAGCGCCACCACCTTCAACCGCAACTTCCGCGGGGCCTTCGGCATCACCCCCACCGGTGCCCGCAACTGCCCACAGGGGGGCCATCCCGCCGCTCTTTCACCGACTGAGGCACGGCGGCGGGAAGCGCATCGGCAAGCCGAACACCAACAATGGTTCATGGCGCTGGGAATTTGAGCGGGCAAATTCAACGCCCCGTATCCCCGAACATCTGGTTCGGGGCCGCCCGGCCTGCGACCGCTCCGAAGCCAGCGGAAACTTGACGGGAAAGCGGGATGCCCTCCCAGTAGCCCCTCTTCTCATGAGCGCCGGATACACGGAAAAGATCGCGGTCGACGCGATGGGGGCCGACCAGGGACCGGGCGAAGTCGTTGCCGCCGTGCGCCTGGCGCTTCTGCGCGGCGATGCGCCCGGCGGTTTCGAGGTCGTGGGGCATCCCGACATCGTGCCGCCCATCCTCAGGCAGATGGGATTGGCCGACCACGCGCTGGTTTCCTTTTTTCCCGCGTCAGAGGTCATCGGGATGAAGGAAAAGCCCGTTCACAGCCTCAAAACGAAAAGGGACGCATCGCTTGTGAAAGCCATCGAACGGGTCCAACAAGGTGCCTGCGGTGCCGCTGTGAGCTGTGGCAACACCGGGGCGCTCATGGCCTGTGCCACCCTGCGCCTGAGACCGATCGAAGGCATTGCCAAGCCGGCTCTGGCCACCGTATGGCCCGGAAAGGACACCCATTTTGTTGTTCTGGATTCCGGGGCCAACCCTCTGTGCAAACCGGAGAACCTTGTGCATTATGCCATTCTCGGGAGCGCCTATGCCCATGTCGCCCTCGGGCGAAAGAGGCCCCGCGTGGGCCTGCTCTCGATGAGCGCCGGGGAAAGATGCGGGACACCTTTGACCAACGCCGCCCACGAGGCACTGCGGCAACTCGGCGGGCAAATTCACTATCTTGGACTCCTCGAAGGGTCCCGCGTCTTTGAGGACGCCGTCGATGTGGTCGTGACCGATGGCTTCACGGGCAATGTCCTTTTAAAGACCTTCCAATCCTTCTGGGGCCGACTCAAATCCGTGGCTCGGGAAGAGGCGCGCCTCCACCCGGGGCGCATGTTGGGTGCCTTCCTTCTCCGCGGAGCCCAGCGGCAGGCCCGGCAACGGGTGGACATTCACCGCCACGGGGGCGCGCCCCTCCTCGGGGTGCGCGGAAACGTGATCAAAGCCCACGGTTCGAGCGGGCGGGACGCCATCGCCGGTTCCATTCAAACCGCCGCCCGCTTGGCCGGAAGCGACTTCCAAGGGAGACTCTCTGCGGAAATCGCGCGCGCCAACGCCTCCCTCCAAACCCTCCGGGACCGCAACTCCTAACCCAAGCCGAACCCACCGAAAGCCCCAGCCGCAACCCCGAGCCTCCCGTTTGGGGCACAGCAAAATTTTCGTCACCTGACCCATTTTTTGCTGCGGCCACCTCCCCTGTCGCTTCCTCCAAAAGGAGGATAGGCAAGGCGCGCATTTTGAGATAGACTTATCGCCCTTATTAGCCTAAATCTGAACTTGTCTTCTTTCCTATGCTGCATCCCAGGAATTTCTCGCGAGGGCTCCGCGCCATCGGGCTGGCGCTTGCCCTGTTTTTGGGGGCACCCGTTTTGGTCGCGCAGACCTACACGGCCTCGGTGCAGTCGATCGCCCTCACGGGCGGTGACAACATCATCGATGCCGATGCGAACATCAGCGACCCCACCTACAACCGCGACATCTTCTCGACGCGCGTCATCACCGATTATACGCGCTCCAACACTTCGGGACCGAGCTTTGTTGGCTTCCGTTATCGCTTTCGCCTGCTGACCCCCGGTGGAACGACCGTGCCGTTGAAGGATTCCCTGGGAAATGTTTCGACCACGTTTTTCGTGAACTTCTCGGTGAACTTCGGCACCGGCCTGACCGCGCAGACAAATAATCTTCTCGCCCTCCGCCCGGGAGCGGCGCTCTCGCCCGATCTGGAATACCGCCTTGAGGTCACCGTGCAGCGGGATCTCGGCACGGGCTCTTTTGTGAACCTCAACACCGCCATTTCCCTCCCCCGGCGCTACTGGCACTTTACCGGCCTGCAGGCTGTGGGCCCGCAGCGCAACGTCCTTACCCGCATTGTCAGCGTGTCGTTTGCGAAGGATTACGCCATTACCGCCGGGGCCAGCGAGACCGACCGCGCCTTCCTGGCCAATGTCGAAATCGAGGTGCGCCGTTACGACGGCTGGACGCAGGCCGCGCCCAACACCAACAACATCGAATTCCGCGCCACCGCCCGCCTCGCCAACAGCAACTCGCCAACCGCGATCCCGCTGCACGCGGAGACAGACGGGGTATTGGAGACGACCTTTCCCATCGCCCAATTTGTCCCCAATCTATCCGTGTCCACCTTCTACGAGCCGGCGGTCTCCTTCCACACCCTGCAAATCCCCCTCCGATCCGATGCCCAACTGGCGACAGTGGCGGAGGAGTTCCGGATTTTCGCCGATCTCGAACACATCCCCGTGGCCAATACGACGGCTTACACGTTTAACACACAGAACTTCGAGAGCCCGACCGTTCCCCTCTTCCATTTCAACGGCGATCTCATTGCCGCCGTGCCCGCAACGGTCTTTGTCATGGAGCGCTTCGCCTCGCCCACGATTGGCGGCAGCGCCGTTTCCGGAGGTGCTCTGGGCGGGGGCGGGACCTACCGCAGCCTCACCGTGAACGTATCCAAAGGCTTCCTCAAAGCCAACCCCGGCTACAGCACGGCAGCGATCATGAAACCCGTGACGCTCCAGGTCCGCCTCCTCAATGGTGGAAACGCGCTCTTCATGAGCGGGGGGATTCCCGTGGTCATCCCTCCGGGCGAGGAGATCGGCACGGCCGACGCAGGCCTCCAATACACCCGCGCCAACTTCCGTTTCGCGCCCAATGGTATTCGCGGCGATATTGAGCTGCTCCTTCCAAAAGGCCTCGGTGTACGCCCCTTCGACGGCACCTCCAACCGCATCTTTTACGACCGCCTCGCCACCGAAGACCGGCTCATCGTGCCCGGCGATCTGCGCCCCAACGGCCCCGTCGTCTTCGAACCGAACGGCGAGCCCTACTTTCTGATCGCCGAGGAAACCAAACCCTTTGAAATTGCCGCCGAGACGATTACGTGGACGGTTCTGACGGGCGAAATCACCCCCGACCCCGCACCCGCCGGGGTGCCCCGTGTGCGGTTTGTGCGTGAGCGTGAGCACAACTTTCTCAATGCCACCCCGCTCCCGGGGGCCGACAAGATCATCCGCTCCAACGATGCCCATTTCTTTCAGATCGACCATTCCGCCTCCAATCTCGCCATTACCGCCGATGCCGATGGGAAGGCCGTGCTCGATGGCACCTTTGGCCTCAAAGCGGGCGAGGCCCATGCCCATTTCCCCTACGGCGTCCGCTTTTCCTGGAACAAGCCGGGCAGCGTTACCTATACCGGGAACCGGATCGATCCCGCCCTCTCCACCCTCGACGGCACCACCCTCGTGCGCCTCGCCTACCGGCGCACCTGCGATCCGGCGGGGGATACGGATTGCGGTGACATCGCGCCCCTCATCGTCGATTTGAGCGCCGGCGGCGCACCCCTGCGTTTCACACCCGACGGCGGCCTCTCCGTTGCCGGACAGATCACGCAAAACGGGTTCCTTCACCTCGGCTACATCGACGCCCTCACAACCAACCCCTCCTTTCCGTTTTTCGCCCACCGCACGACGGCATTTTCGAGCGCTTCTTTCCTTATGGCCGGGCATGTCCTCCATGCGGCTGATCGCCCCCCCCCAGCCTTCCCGCCACCGACGGCCCCGGCTATCTCCTCAACTCCGGATTCGCGCCCACCAACCTCACTGTCGCCGAGCGCCCCGGCACGGTCGCGTATGCGTTGGGTTCGGCCGATTACCCCGGCTTCAACTACCGCGTGGCCGCCGAATCGTCCGGGATCGTTGCCCGCTCTGTCCTGGGCGGCGAAACCTCGCCCGTCTACGCCCTCGGCCCGCGTTCGAAATACTACACCCGCTTTGGAGGCGTTTCGGGTACCCACGAACCCACGACACTGCCCTTCCCCGATCCTGTCCTCATCTGCGGCTACCTTTTCGAATTCGAGAACTTCGCCCTCTCCTTCCTCGGCTCGCGTGTGCACGATTCCCGCACTTCGGGCTCGCTCTACATCCCCGATCCGGCCGTGCCTGCGAACGGATTCACGGTCGAATTCGATCCGCTCTTTTTCTCCTGCCTCGGCGGCCTCACCACCGCCGATCTGGCCAATGGTCCCTTCGACCACACCCCCTCCTACTGGAACGCCGACCTCAGCGCCCTCGCCGCCTCCTTCACGCCGAAAGTGGGCGCTGAATGCGATCCGGGCGAGGCCTTCTTCACCCTGGGCGTGCGCGCCTATGCCTCCAACATCGCCACGGCCTTCCACGGCAACCTCCTCTTTTACCCCGACGGCGACCTCGTGCCGGGGGCCGACCCCTCCTCGCCGCCCGGACGCGACTCCCGCCTCAGCCCGGCCTCTATTGTGCGATTCGACGGGCCGGGCGGTGAGGTCTACAACTTCACCCCCCTCCACGCCGCCTACCTCAACCGCCACGCCGATGCCCCTGCCGGTTTCAACGGCACCGCTCAGGGCTTCATCAATCTCGTTGGCCTCCTCGATGTCGCCTTCTTCCGCGATCTCGAAGTGCACATTCACACCGGTGCCCGGCGCGAAAACACCACCGACCCCATTCACATCGCGGGCGGATGGAGCGAGAGCGGTAGTGATTTCTTCACGACCGACAATTTCGACCTCGGCAACCGCGGCTTCCCACCCGCCGCCGACCCCGCCGCCTACCGCGCGGGCAACACCCCCGCCTGGCGCGTGCACGCCCGCCAGGAGTGGCTCGATGTGGTGAATTTCGACTACGATCTCCTCTGGGACACGACCGCCCGCGCCTTCCGCTCCCGCTCGCCCCGCTCCAGCGACCTCCTCGTCGTCTCCGCGCGCCACCGTCTCAAGCACCTCTCTGCCGCCACCGCCGAGATCGATTTCGGGGCCGCCCTCGACATCGAGGTCCCTGAAATCAGCCTCGCCGGTCTCACGCCCGCCACGCCTGTCTTTGACGCCGTCAACGGCGTGGCCGATCTCCTCACCGACGCCCTCCTCGACGGACTCAACGCCTCCGAACGCCTCCTCAATGACCTCGCCGATGATTTCTTCAAAGACGTCTTTGCCGCCACCCTGGATCCCATTACCGATACCCTCGCGGCCGCTCTGAGCGAACTCGGGGAGGAAGCCAACCTGCAACAGGCCATCGATGACCTGCTCGGTCCCGCCTTCACCGCGCTCCGGAACCAGTTTCTCTTTGCCTCCAACATCGCCGGCACCGTCACCAATACGATCGACGCCGAACTCGCCCTGATGGAAGCGGGCCTCCAAGCCGCCGCTGACCTCTTCGCCAATGCGGGCACGTCCTCAGATCCTCAATACACTCTCGCTTCAACCATTCTCGGGGCCGTTCTCGAAGCGCTCGATGCGCCCATGTATGCCAACCTCCTCGCCTCCATCGGCGGGCCCGCCCTCGACGCTGCCATCAACCAGGCCCTCCGCGACCGCACCGCCACGATCGAACAGGTCCGGTCCAACCTCCATCAAGTCCGCGCAGTCGTCGCCGCTGTGCGCTCAGCCGGTCACCTCGGCAACGAAATGCGCGACGCCTTCACCGGTGCGGCTGCTTTTCTCGATGACGCCCAGGACCGCATCCGCGACGCCCTTGATCCCGATACCTTTGCCGAATGGGCTGCCACCGAAATCAACGTCCTCATCCGCACCGCCGTTCGCGACACCTTCAACGCCTCACCCCTCATCGGCGACTTCCACCGCATCCTCCGCAGCTACGTCTACGAACTCGACGCCGCCATGCGCTCGGGGCTCGATTCCGCTTTTGCCCAGATCAATATCGCCATCATTGGCCTCGTCGATGCCTTCCTTCCTCTCGACGGTCCCCTGGCCGGATTCCTCGGCGACCTCGCGGGCAGCGCCGCCTCCGGACGGATTGACGGTTACGCCCGCATCCAGGGCGACGCCCTCCGCACCCTCCGCCTCGACGCCGACTTCGAGTTCAGCCTGCCCGATCCTTTTGCCTTCAACGGGTATTTGGAAATCAACCAGCTGAATTCCAGCGGCTCCTCCACCTGTGCCTTCGGCGCGCCCGGCGATCTTGTCACGGAGGTCAAGCTCGGGGCGGAAAACGTCAAGGTCGGCTGGCTCGGCAAGGAACTCCGCTTCAACATCGACACCAAATTTACCTTCAACCCCGCCGCCGCCACCCGCCTTGTCGGCATGGCCGGGCAGATGGAAATGACTGGGGGCACGGTCGATTTCGAGGCCTTCCAGATCGACGACCTCGGAGCCGCGACCGCCTTTGGCGCGACCGAAAACTACCTCGCCGCGAAAGTCGGCATCCTCTTCAACGGCGACCGCATCTTCGGCGGGGTTTTCTTCGGCCGCACCTGTTCGCTCGACCCCCTGCAAATGGTCGATCCCGACGTCGCCCGTGTCCTCCCCGCCCCCAACCCCACTTTCACCGGTGTCTACGCCTACGGTCAGGCCTTCATCCCCATCGTCAACGTCGGCTGCCTTTTCCGTGTCTCCGCTGTGGCGGGAATTGGCGTCTTCGCCTTTGCCGAGGACGCCACCGTCGGCGGCAAGATGCTCCTCGGGGCGGATGCCCGCGCAATTTGCGCGGTCAATGTCGGGGGCGAAATCGTGCTCGTCGGCACGAAAGCCGGCAACGACATGAACTTCCTCGGCTCCGGGCGCATTTACGGTTCCGCCGGAGCCAAGCCCCTCAAGGTCGAGTTCGATAAAAAAGTCACCCTCACCTACAAAAACCGGAAATGGGATTATGATTATTGAGGATATCAATACGCTCCGCCATCGCGGTCGTTGGAGCAACGTTGCGTGCTTGCTGGCAAGCGCCCCCGCCGGGGCCACCGTTCCCACCGCAAAGCCGGAGCAAGCTCCGATACCACCGACTGCCCGCGCACCGTTGGAATCCCGCATTCATGCGGTCCCGGCGGGCAGGCGGAGGTTCCGGGCAGCGGGACCGGCTAAAGCCGGAACTCCAACCTGTGGCACCGCAACGTTGGAATCCCGCATTCATGCGGTCCCGGCGGGCAGGCGGAGGTTCCGGGCAGCGGGACCGGCTAAAGCCGGAACTCCAACCGTACCCTCCGCTCTATCCCTCCACCACTCCCTTTCCCCCCTCTTCCTCTTCATTTCCCTCCTCCTCTTCCTCCTTCCCCTCTCCTCCCTTACCGCCGAAGACTTCCGCATCCTCACCGGGGCCGCTTTCACCGACCCCGCCACGGGCACTCCCCACGCCTACCTGCGCTGGCAGGCGGCTGATCCGGAAACCCTCCGCACGCTCCGCACCGCCGTTTACGCCAAGGCGGGCAACGCCAATTCCCCCGCCACCCACACCCCCGTTGGCGCAACCGGCCTGATTACCAGCCCGGCGGTCATCAACTCGCTCGCCCACGGCTTTCCCCGCGCGCACTTCGATCCCGAAGCCTTCTCCGGCATAATCGACGACCTTTTTGGCGAGTTCATGCCGGGGCTCAGCCTCACCCACGGGGACAAACTTTCTTTCGTTCTCCAACTCGCGGAGATGGACCCCGATGTCCATTCGCGCCTCCTCATGCTCGCCTACGCGGAGCCCTTCATGGCTGTGTGCATGGGCCTCGCTGCGGTCGTTCCCATGCCCGCGAGCGTATCCACTTTCGAACTATGCGCCCAGGCCGCCGGGGGCGATGATCCCGGCCGGCCCTACAACGTTGTTCTCGGCCGCGTGACCGTGAACGCCGACGCCCCCCCGCCCCTGCCGACACCCCCCGCGCCCGAGCAGATTCTCGACTACAGCGTGACCGGCCACCTCAACGCCCAACTGCGTTGGAACACAACAACGGCCCTCCTCCGCGAGACCCCGGCGATCTTCGGCTTCGATATATTCCGCATGACGAAAGCCTTCGCCGAGGCCAACGGTTTCGACACCACGCCGCCCGCGCCAGCCATCATTACCGACCTCCTCGACACCGCCCCCGCCGAGGTCCGCCGGGTCAACACCGGCGCGATCCTCCCGGTCGAGGACGGCGATCCCGATACCCCCTTCATCATCGACGACAACGACGCCGGTTTCGGCCTCGGCCTGCCCTTCGCCGACGGCGACCAGTTCTACTACTTCGTTGCCGCGCGCGACCTCCTCGGGCGTCCCGGCCCGCTTTCCCCCGGCACGCTCGTGACCATCTGTGATCGCATGCCGCCGGAGTCACCGCGCCGCGTGGCCGTGTCGAACGTGCGCACCTACGATTCCACCACAGGCGTGGCCACGACCCGCCTCAAAATCAGCTGGGAAGCCCATCCGAATGCCGCCGACGCGCCGCCCGCCTATTACCGCGTGAGCCGCTGGATTTCGGTCACCGATCTCAACAACGCCGCCGCCGACAACAGCGCCTTCGAGGCCGCCGTCGTCTCCCCGCCCATTCCCCACGTTCCCGGCCAAACCGTTTACGAGTGGATCGCCAACAGTTCCGGTGCCCGCACCCTTGCCGACAACCCCGGCGAAACCACCTGGTACACCGTTCTCGCGGTCAAGGACACCGCCTGCCTCGCCCTTGTCGGTCCCCCGTCGGCCCCCGCGTGGGGCGCGATCCGCGATTTCGAGAGACCCGAGGCGGGCACGACTTCGATCGTCCTCTCCAGCACGCGCCCGAAAATCGAGGTTTCCTTCCTCGATCCCATTAATGCCACTCAGGAGATTCTTGCGGAATATGAGGGCAACCTCGAAGACCGCTTTTGGGTAGTCGATCTCACCGCACGGCGCCTGAATCCGGGTATTACGCGTTTTGCCTACGGGGTGGCGGCGCAACTCCCGGGCGGCGGATTCGGCTTCCAGCACCTCGGCACGGTTGAATTCGGAGAAAACGCCAACGAGTTTCACTTCAAGCGCCGACTCCCCATCGACCTCTTTTCTTCCGAGATCGACGTTCGCCTTTGGATGATTGCCGAAGACTTCACCGGTCGCCCGGCCTTTGCGCAAATTCCGCTCAGCCAGATCTTCAATGACCTCATCCTGCCGATCCTCGCCGAAATCGATCTCACGACCGTCTCCGTGAATCTGAACGACGGAGATCCACCCGACGGCATCGTGCACAACCCCATCGGCCCCGGCGGTTTGGGTGCGCCCCTCAGGCCGCTCCGGTTCGCCGTTGTCACACCCGCCGATGCGCGCGAATACAAGGTCTACAAGCGGGTCAACGGCGGGCCCCTCATTTTTGTTACCCAAGGCACCGAACTCGATGCCCCCGGCTCCATCGAGGAGATTGAAGACCTCGGCTTTCCGCCCTACGGGGGCGAACTCTGTTACTTCATCCAGTGGTTTGACGAGCACGGGAACCCCTCCCCCCTCGCTGAACTGGGCTGCGTCCCTGTGGCCGCGCGGGCACCTATGCCCGTGCCCCTATTGGAGCGACCCCTCGCCATCGGCACGCCTGAGGCCCCGCAGGCCCTCCTCCGATGGTTTTGCCCGCCCGAGGGCGTGGAGCGCTTCCGCGTCTATGTTGGCGACGGCCTCACCCCCATGGGCTCAACCCCCTCCGGCCTCACTCCCTCGGTCATTCGCTTCGATCCGCTTCCGGGTTTTGGCTCGTCCGCCCGCGACCCTGGTATCCGTATTGGCGATACAACCTACCGACCCTACGACACCGGACGCGTCGGGGGCAATTTTGGAAACCCCTTTGAGCCGGGCATCTTCGAACTGGCCGTGGATGTTCAACCGGGTCGCGAATACAACTTCTTTGTCGTGGCTGTTTCCGCCGCCGGGGATCGCTCCGCACGCTCCAATATCGAGCCCTTCCTCTGGACAACCCCGCCGGAAACACCGCTGCCGGAAATTCCCTGGCCCGCCCGCTCCCTCCCAGCGCTCGATTCCGGCTTCATCCCGCAAATCGCCGCCCGCCACATCACTTCAGGGGGAAACCGCTTTAATGGTGCGGGTATTCGTATTGGTAATTTCCAAACAACGAGCGAAAATGTTTTCCTCGGCGGCCCATTCCTTGCCGATGGCATTGCTTTCGACACGCCGACCAGCTTTCCCGCCGACAACACGAGCACACTCACGCTCTTCACCTCCGTCAGCGGCGAAACGATCTTGCCCTGCGTCGTCTACCGCTACGAGGTGCAGGGCCCGCAGGACGACCTCGTCACGGGCAATATCGTCCAGGTCACGCCCCTCATCGAGGACATTCTCGCGGTCACCAGCGGAGGACAAACGACCCTCTATAACCCCTTCGTCGACCTGTTCCCCGGACTCCTCCAAACCGGCGTCTACATCAAAGACACCCACCCGGTCATCGCCGGCCGCACCTACCGCTACCTGGTCGTCCGCTTCCGTCCCGATGGCGAAATCGACCGCGTCATCCGCACCAACCGCGTCTTCATCGCCGACCTCCCCTGACCCCATGCACCCGCGCACCTTTCTTTCCCCTATCGTCGTCTGCTTACTCTGGCTCCCCGCGCTTGGGGCCGCCACCTACCTGCCGCGCCAGTCCGTTGTCACCGCCGCCGAGATCATCGGCTACGGTGACTTCGGCGGCGACGGCCAGGTTCAGGCCATCGTTGTCGACCGCGCCACCGGCCTTTACCGCCGCGCTCTTCCGCAGGGCAACGGTTCCCTCCTTTTCACCGCGCCCGCGCCCACCGGTTTGGGGTCCGCCGATGCCCTTGCCGTCGGCTCGATCACGGAGACCGACCGCGATCAGCTCGCCATCGCGGGGGTCGCCGCCAACCGCACCCACATCATTGATCCCACTGCGCCCGCCGCCTTTCCCACGGCGGCCTTTACCCTGGGCGTGGGCCACCGGGCGCTCGCTGCCATCGATATCAATTTTTCGGGCAATGATCCCGCGCGCATGGACCTCTATGTCCTCACCGGTTGGCACGATGAACTCTCCACCGCCGCCCTCATCCAGTCAACGGCCTCGGGTCTTGCCACGGTGAGCGAGGGCCCCGCGCCCACCATTGCCGCCGCCCACCGCGTGCGCCTCGCCGAGGGCCATGTGGACAGGCTCCTGCTGATCATGCGTAACCCCGATGGCTCCGAAGAAGCCGTCTCGCTTTCCGATCCGCAGACGCCCGCGTCCCCGCCCTTGCAGACGCTCTTTGGTTTTCCCGTCGATACCCGCGTGACCCACGGCCCCCTGCGCGGCAGCACGAACAACCAGTTTCTCTTCCACAGCCCCGGCAGCCCGGTTCTCCGGGTGAGCACGGCGAGCCCGGGCACCCTCCTTGGCACACCCGTGGCCCACGATCTTGGCGCACCCATTGCCTCCCTTCACCTGGCCCACAATGGCAGCCGCCTCGGCTTTTTCGTGATCTTCGAAGGCGGCACGCAGGCGACTTACTATGGCCTCAATGCCAGCTTCGCCCCCTTCGTCATCGCCACCCTTTCCGCCCCGCCGGGGGAGCGTTTCAATGGAGTCATCGCGCCGGTCAATGGACACGCCACCTTGCTCACCGGCCCCGCCTCAGGCGGTCCGAGCACCGCTGCCGCGCATTACGCCGCCAGCGGCTCCAACTGGAACCACCAGTCGACCACGCCCCTCGCCCCCCTCGGCATAAACACCGCCCTGCAAAACCTCTTCCTCTATAACGGAGAACCCTTCGTGAACCCCGCCGCCGGTCTCCGCTACACCGCCCACATCCCCGACTGGACGGGCGGCCTCACGGTCACCTCCCTCGTGCGTTTTGGCGCGGCCCTCTTCGGGGAGAACGGTCTCAGTTCCGGCACCGCCATCAACCTTGGCGCGCCCCCACCCGGTGTCACCCACGGCCTCGCCAACCAATACCGCCCCCACATCTCCTTTTCCGGCCTCTCCCGCGAGACCGGTGCGCGCCCGCCGCCCGTCGAGGCCAACCCCCTCCCGGGAGCCTACGGACGCTACTTCACCGTCACCCTCAGCAGCCCCGAACCGGGCGTCACCATCCACTACCGCGACTCCGCCGCCGCCACTTGGAGCAGCGCCCCCGGCCCCGTCGAAATCGCCCCGCCGGGCAACACCCTCACGCCCTTCTTCATCCGCTACTTCGGGGAGAAGGATGGCCTCCGCTCCGCCGTCGTGACGGCTCACTACAGCTTCACGGGCGATCCCGGCAGCCTTGATTCCGATGGCGACGGCATCCCCGACTACGTCAAGCTCGCCCTTGGTCTCGATCCGCGCGGCGGCCCCGACAGCGACTTCGACGGCTATTCCGACCTGCGCGAAATCCTCGCCGGGACCGATCCCGCCAATCCCGCCAGCACCCCCGCCGCCCTCGATCCCCTCAATCTGCAAAACGTCTTCGACCTCGCCCTGCGCCCGCTTTCCTTCAGCACTTTCACGACCACCACCCCCACCCGCCCGGCGCTTCCCGAGACCGGCGATCCCAACTTCCCACCCCCCGCCAACCTCCGCGCCCACGACCTCGACGGGCGTCTCCTCCGGTCCACGCAAACCCGCCTCAATCCCCAGGACAGCTTCACCGGGGCCTCCGCTTACCTCGCCGGGCTCCCGGCATCGCCCCGCGACGGCTTTGTCGTTGCCTCGACCGACCGCACCTTTGCCATCCAGCCTGCCCCGTCCCGCCCCATCCTCGACGACCAGGGAATTGAACTCCTTGCCCTCGTGCCGATTCCCGGCCTGCGCCTCGATCCTGTGTCCTACACCCCACCCCCCGGCACCGATCCCGTTGCCGCCGCCAACGCCTGGATCGCCGCCGCCCAGGCCCACTACGCCGCCCTCGCACGCCCCCTCATCGAACAGGACCTCACCTACCTCGACACCCTCAAGCTCCTCCTCACCGAGCGCGTCCTCGCCCTTCTCCTCCACGAGCGCGATCCCACCTTCCCCCGCGACAGCTTTTCCCTCACCGGGTTCCGCGATCCCGTGCCCGCCGCCGACATCCCCGCCGAGGCCCTCCTCGCCCTCCAAAGCGGTCCCAGCGCCCACCGCCTGCACGAAATCTTTGCCACCGTCTCGGCCGGCATCGATAGCCCCTTCCACACCAGCCTCACCCGCCTCCGCAGCCTCGGCCTCCAGGTTTACCGCACGGCCAATCTTCAGGCTGCCGCCTCTCCCGGCCTCTACCCTTCCCCCATAGACACCCTCCGGGCTTTCCTCCGCGGGGAAGACCTCCCCGGTCATCCCGATACCAGCTACGCCGCCGCCGTCACCCTCACCAGCGCGCAGCTCGCCGCCGCCCGCACCGCCCCGGCCATCGTCCGTAACGCCCTCAGCCCCCGCCCCACCGCCACCTTTCACGCCACCGTGTCCGCGCAAACCTTCGCCAGTCCCGTCCCCGTCCTCCGCAATCTCGGCGACGACACCCCGCTGCGTCTCTACGACGCCGCCGGCGACCCCTTCCCCTTCCCCCGCGGCCTCGCCCTCCTCCCCGGCACCGAACTCGAAATCCTCGCCTACAACGACCGCACCGACGCCCCCTTTGTCCCCAACGAAGCCGTCGAGACCCTCGCCGTCACCGTCACCCGCCTGCCCGTGCCCGCCCCCGTCGACACCGACGGCAACGCCCTCGACGACGCGTGGGAACGCTACCTCTTCGGCACCACCGGCAACGACCCCTTCGCCGACGCCTCCGGCAACGGCTACACCAACCTCCAAGCCTTCCTCGACGGCACCCACCCGCTTGTCCCCGCGAGCACGCCGCCAACCGACCCCATCCCCGCCGGCCCGCCCCCCGTGGCCGTCCACCTCCAGGGCGGCGAACTCGCCTTCCGCATCCAGTTCCCCACCCGCTACGCCGCCCAGATTGGCTTCCAACTCCAATCCAGCCCGACCCTCGAAGCCTTCACCGACACCCCCCTCGCCGCCACCCCCAACGGCCAAACCTTCGCCCTCAACATCCCCCACAACCCCACCTCCCCCGCCACCTCCTTCCACCGCTTCCGCCTCTTCCTGCGGACGCCGTGAGAAGACCACCGTAGCTGGGCGGCCATCCTGGCCCCCAGCCCCGCAGCTTCCGCATCGGCGAAGGCGCATGGAGAATCTTCACGGCTGCGGATCTCCCCGCATCCCGTGCGCTGACCCCAAGGTGGGGTCGCGCTACGGCGGACGGAACTGCTCGGAAGCAGGCCGCTTTCTCCAGCTTCAGCCCGCTGCGTCAATCGCGCCCGGAGATTTTTGTCATGTCGAACTGTCTTTCCGATCGGGTCACGTGGATAATGATGACCTTCACTCCCTCAACCCGATAATACACATAAACCGGGTTCACCACCAACTTGCGGTAGGGCGTGTCGAACAAGTCGCGGGGCACCCGGCCAAGTGAGGGATTTTCCCGCAGCAAATCAACGCGTTCGAATACTTTCTGAATCAATCGGCGCGCTGCATTGTAATCGTCGAGGGCGATGTAATCCCCGACGGCGTCCAGATCGGTGAGCGCAGGGTCGGTCCAGATTATTTCAGCCATCGCGCCATTCGCTCTTTCGCCTCGGAATGCCCACAGACCCGGCCTTCAGAAAAGGCTTTTTCTCCCCGGGCCAGGCCCTCGAGCAACTCCATTCGCCGCTTATCCCGCTCAAAACTTTCCACATCAACAAGATAAGCCGCCGGCTTACCGTGTTCCGTAATCAATACAGGCGTCTGCGTTTCGCGCAGGTCGCCGAGAATGCGCGTGGCCTGACGCTTCAGAGTCGTCACCAGTTCCGTTTTCATGAGTGCCACTTTAGTAGCACATTTTTCCAAAGCAACCTGTTTTTAAAGAGGCGTTCGCCCCGTCAAGCCGGATTTTGATGAACAGGTTTGTTGCCAAAAGATGGGGGCCTACACCGCCCCTGCACCCTGTCGGCACCGTAAATAACGACACCCCGTAGCTGGGCGGCCATCCTGGCCCCCAGCCCCGCAGCTTCCGCATCGGCGAAGGCGCATGGAGAATCTTCACGGCTGCGGATCTCCCCGCATCCCGTGCGCTGACCCCAGGATGGGGTCGCGCTACGTTTGAAACACCGGGCGTTTCCAAGACCCTCGCCAACCAATTGCTACGTTCCGGGGACTCTTGACAAAACCCGCTGAAAGTGGGAATTTCCCACCATGAAAGTCGCCACCGTCGATGCCAAGCGTCGCCTCATTCTCCCGGGAGCCAAACCTGGAGAAACCTACGCGGTGCGGGAAGCTGCCCCGGGACACTACGAACTCGCCAAAGTGATCCCCGCCCCCCGGCCGAAGCCCACCGCCCGTGAACTGGATGCTTTGCTCGCCTCCTCGCCCCTCACCCCAAAAATGAGCTGGGAAGAACTCCGCCGCCTCACGCGTGAGCCATGATTCTTCTCGACACCAATGTGTTGATCTATGGCTTTGATCCGGACTCCCCCCTGCACTCTTGGGCCCGGGGCATCATCCGCAGCAGTTTGCTCGGCGACGGAGCGGCGATCACCCCGGTGATCCTGGCGGAATACCTCGTCGGGGAAGAGGTGCGGGAGACCGTCATCCCCCGCCTCTCCGCCCTGGGGATCGCCCTTCTCGACCTTCCCGCGCTGGTTGCGCCCCGTTGCGCGGAGGCCTACGCCCGCTACCTCGAAAACCGTCGCGACCAAGCCTCGCCGCCCGCGCCCAAATCCCCCCTTCCCGATTTCTTCATCGGTGCCCATGCTGCTGTATTGAGTCTGCCCCTGGCCACGGCTGATGCCGACCGCTACCAGACCTACTTTCCTGAAATCGAACTCATCACCCCGGATTCAACCCGGCGCAGCTGATACCGGGATGAACAGTGAAGGGTGCGGGTTCAGGACATGGGTAACAAAAAAGGTTCAAGACATAGGTAACGATATTGACCGAACGCCGAACGCCCCAACGGGGCGACCGCATACCAGCCCGGGGCAACCGCCCTGGGAAGACCGAACGCCCCCGTTCCGCGTTCTGAAGGAACGCCGCATGCCTCCTCGATTTGCAGCTTGAACAGTCTCAAGGATTTACCAAATCTACGGTGGATGCCTGTATTCGATAACAATCGCGTAAAAGCTCTGTGGGAATGCTTTTTTCAATGATCGCCCATCCCGCCACCAAAGACTTCGGCCCGACCGTTAATGGATCTGCGCAGTCGAAGATTTCAATCGAAACCCGCAGCGCATCTTTCAGCTAAAGACCCTATGTTCGAGCAAACTTTCAAAAATATCGACGACGTGATGTGGAAAGACGCCGGCTGCACCAGCGAGCTGGACTACTCCGAGCAGAGTTCCTGGCTGCTCTTCCTGAAATACCTCGACAGCCTGGAGCACGACAAGGCGCAGGAGGCCGCGCTCGAAGGGCGGAAATACACCCACATTCTCGATGAGCCCTACCGCTGGGCCACCTGGGCTGCCCCCAAGGATGCCTTCGGAAAGATCGATCACAACCAAACGCTCACCGGCGACGACCTGCGCGATTTCATCAACCAGCAGCTCTTCCCCTACCTCCAGGGCTTCAAGCAGCGGGCCACCGGGCCGGACACCATCGAATACAAGATCGGCGAGATTTTTGGCGAAATCCGCAACAAGATCCAGAGCGGCTACAACCTCCGCGAAATCATCGACCACATCGACGAACTGCGCTTCGGCTCGCAGAAGGAAAAACACGAACTCTCCCACCTCTACGAAGCCAAGATCAAGAACATGGGCAACGCCGGGCGCAATGGCGGCGAGTATTACACCCCGCGCCCACTCATCCGCGCCGTCGTCCACGTGCTCAAGCCGAAGATTGGCGAGACCATCTACGACGGCGCCTGCGGGTCCGCCGGGTTCCATTGCGAGGCCTTCGATTACCTCAAATCCGGCACCCAGCTCACCACCAAGGATCTCGTCACGCTTCAGAAGCACACCTTCTACGGCAAGGAGAAGAAGTCGCTCGCCTACGTCATCGGCGTGATGAACATGATCCTCCACGGCATCGAGGCCCCCAACATCATCCACACCAACACGCTCACCGGGAACATCGCCGACATCCAGGAAAAGGACCGCTACGACATCGTCATGGCCAACCCGCCCTTCGGCGGCAAGGAGCGCAAGGAGGTGCAGCAGAATTTCCCGATCCGCACCGGCGAGACCGCCTTCCTCTTCCTTCAGCACTTCATCAAGATCCTCCGGGCCGGCGGCCGCGCGGGCATCGTGATCAAGAACACCTTCCTTTCCAACACCGACAACGCCTCCGTCGCCCTGCGCAAGCTGCTGCTCGAAAGCTGCAACCTCCACACCGTGCTCGACTGCCCCGGCGGCACCTTCCTCGGCGCGGGCGTGAAAACCGTCGTCCTGTTCTTCGAAAAAGGCGCGCCTACCCGCAAGGTCTGGTTCTACCAGCTCGACCCCGGCCGCAACATGGGGAAAACCAACCCGCTCAACGACAACGACCTCGCCGAGTTCATCGACCTCCAACGGACCTTTGCCGACTCGGAAAAAAGCTGGAGCGTGGCGGTGAACGACATCGACCCGAAGACCTTCGACCTCTCCGTGAAAAACCCCAACGGCGGCGAGGCAATCACCCACCGCAGCCCGGAGGAGATTATGAAAGAAATCGCGGAGCTGGATGCCGAAAGCGCGAAGGTGCTGGGGAACATCAGGAAGCTGCTGAAATAAGTCCCATAGGGCCTATAAGACTCATCCCATGCCTGAAGACGCCTCCATACTCCCGCCTTACGGCAACTACGCCGAGCTACTTTCCTACCAGAAAGCGGAGGTCGTATATGACCTCACCTTCCGGTTTTGCGAACGCTTTCTAAAACGCGGCGACCGCACCATTGACCAAATGGTGCAAGCCGCCCGCTCCGGCAAACAGAACATTGCCGAGGCCAGCAAAGCCTCCGGTACTTCGAAGGAAACAGAACTCAAGCTCACCAATGTCGCCCGGGCGAGTCTCGAGGAGCTTCTACTCGACTATCAGGATTTCCTTCGCGTCCGTGACTTCCCTCTTTGGGCCAAGGATTCCAAGGAGGCGCTCTATGTGCGACGCATCGGCAACAAGCCCCACACCACCTACGAAACCTACCGCGAATTTTGCGAAACCCGCCCGCCCGAAATTGTCGCCAACATCGCCATCTGCCTCATCCACCAGACCAACTACCTTCTCGACCAGCAACTGCGCGCGCTTGAAAAGGATTTTCTCAACCAAGGCGGCCTCCGCGAACGCATGTTCCAAGCCCGCCTCAAGCACCGCCGCCAAAACCCACCCAAACCATGACCCCCACGGCATCCATAAGTCCCATATCTCCCATTCGGTGCCACACCCTCGAATTCCTCGGCCTCTGGGAGCAGATCAACAACCCCCGTTTTAATCCCGTCGAATTCGATGGGATTAGAATGCAGGCGGGTCTCAACAGAATCACCCAGATCGCCATCCAACAGATGAAACTGCTCACCGCGGAGAATCGCCTACCCAACCTGCCAGAGGGGAGGAAGGGGGAATGAAGAAGGGATGGGAGATGAAATCGCTTGGTGATGTTTGTGAAATCGTAAACGGTGGAACACCGAAGACGGGTATTTCAAAGTTTTGGGATGGAGAACACAGGTGGATTACCCCCGCCGAAATGGGTAAGCGAAATTCTCCTTACGTATCTGAAACCAAAAGAACTCTGTCAGACGCTGGTCTTACAAATAGCTCTGCACAAACACTGCCGCCGTTTTCGGTGATATTGTCATCACGTGCACCTATAGGACACTTGGTGATTAACGAAATTCCAATGGCAACCAACCAGGGTTGCAAAGGTTTGATTCCATCGCAGAAAATTGAGTGTAAATATCTCTATTACTATCTGAGTAGCATTGTTGATCTTCTCAATGACTTAGGCACGGGAGCTACATTTAAGGAACTTTCCGGCGGCAAACTTAGAGAGGTTTCTATCCCTCTTGCCCCCCTCCCCGAGCAACGCCGCATTGTCGCCGTCCTCGACGAAGCGTTTGCGGGCCTCGCCACCGCCAAAGCCAACGCCGAAACCAACCTCCAAAACGCCCGCGCCCTCTTCGAAAGCCACCTCCATGTCGAACATGCCGAGAAAGCCAGGCTTGGAGATTTGGTGCATATCAAAACCGGGAAGCTCGATGCGAATGCTGCCGTTGAGGGTGGTAAGTTTCCTTTCTTCACTTGTTCAAGAGACATTTATGCAATCGACAACTACGCATTCGATTGCGAGGCGATCCTTTTAGCGGGCAACAACGCTGTCGGAGATTTCAACGTGAAACACTACAAAGGAAAGTTTAATGCTTACCAGCGTACTTACGTCATCACGGTGAATGAGAAAAATCAGGTGCTCTACCGTTTTCTCTATTTCCAAATGCTCAAGAGCTTGAAAAAATTCAAAGCCCAGTCAGTGGGTGCCGGGACGAAGTTCTTGAAATTGGGAATGATCAAGGATTTGGAAATCGAGTTGCCGAGCCTTACAGAACAACGACGCATGGTTGCCACGATGGAATCTGTGCACGAAGAAACCACCCGCCTCGCCGCCATCTACCAGCAAAAGCTCGCCGCGCTGGAGGTCTTGAAGCAATCGCTGCTGCACCAGGCGTTCAGCGGGGCGCTTTGAAATGAACTTCCCCGCAGGAGCCATGATGACAATATTGACACCCATGACAGCATTGAGACTTGCCATTCGGTCAACAAGGTCAATCCGGTCGGTCCTGTCCTCCATCAGGAAGGAGGCGGGCCGTGCCCGGGCTTTTTGACAAACACGGCGGTTTCCGCAAGCTGCATTCGTTCACGCTGGCTACCATCGTGCAGCTCGAGACGCTGCGTTTCTGCCGCCGCTTCCTGACCCAGGACCCCCGGCAGGTCGGCGAAAGATTCTACGACCCCAAGGGCCGGCAATACGACCAGATGACCCAGGCCGCGCGCAGCGGACGCCAGAACATCATCGAGGGTTCCGAGCGCTCGTCCACCTCGAAGGACACCGAGATGAAGCTCACCGACGTCGCCCGCGCCAGCCTCAGCGAACTGCGCGGCGACTACGAGGTCTTCATCATCGACCGCGGCGAGCTTCCATGGTCAGCCCACTCGCCGGAAGCCCGCGCGGTGAACGCCATTTCCATCGACCCCGCGCCGTTCACCGACGACCTGGTACACGAATCCGCCAAACATGCGCTTGCCCAACGCGGCAAATACGCGCCTTGGCTGGATTCGCCAGACCCGGTGGTCGTGGCCAACGCCATGCACCTCATCATCGGGCGCGCGCTCAACATGCTGAAATCCCAGATCGCCGCCCAAGGCAAGGCCTTCGAAGAAACCGGCGGGTTCAGCGAGCGCCTCCACACCCGCCGCCTCGAAGCCCGCGAGGGCCAACGCGCCGCCGAACCCTCGCCCGATTGCCCGCAATGCAACCAACCCATGCGCCGACGTAGATCCGCCAAAGGCGAGTTCTGGGGATGCACCGCGTATCCGGACTGCAAAGGAACCAAGCCGCTTGCACACTCCCAGTCCAATGGTCAACACCGCCATTCCGGTCAATGAAGTCCCCAAACCCCGCCGCTGCATGAACGAAGCCGAAACCCGCGCCGAATACATCGACCCCGCCCTCAAGGTGGCGGGCTGGGGTGTGGTGGAGGGCAGCCGCATTCTCCGCGAATACCACATCAGTCCCGGGCGCATCGAGGGACGCGGTAGGCGTGGCAAGGCGGAGATCGCGGACTACGTACTGGTTTACCGCAACCTCAAGCTGGGGATCAACGAGGCCAAGGCATGGGACAAACCGCTGACGGAAGGCGTCGCGCAGGCAAAGGCCTACGCAGCGAAAATGGAAATCCGCTTCACCTTCGCCACCAACGGCCAAGGCATCTACATGATCGACATGGAGACGGGCCAGGAAGGCGAGATATCCAGCTACCCCACGCCCGATGAACTCTGGAATCTAACGTTCGCCAAGCAGGACCGCTGGCGCGATGCCTTCGCGGCGGTGCCCTTTGAGGATCGCAGCGGTTTTTTCCAAGCCCGCTACTATCAGGAAATTGCGGTGCAGAGTGTGCTCAACGCGCTGATCGCCGGAGAATCCCGCATCCTGCTCACGCTGGCCACCGGCACCGGCAAGACGTTCATCGCCTTCCAGATCGCGTGGAAGCTCTTCCACAGCCGCTGGAATCGCACCGGCGAGCCGACGCGGCGCCCGCGCATTCTTTTTCTGGCGGATCGAAACATCCTCGCCGACCAGGCATTCAATGCCTTCTCCGCGTTTCCCGAGGACGCGCTGGTGCGCATCGAGCCGGACGACATCCGCAAGAAAGGAAAGGTCCCCAAGAACGGCAGCCTGTTTTTCACCATCTTCCAGACCTTTATGTCGGGTTGGCCAGTTGATGGTGAGCCATCTCCTCACTTTGGCGAATACCCGGCGGACTTTTTCGACTTCATCGTCATCGACGAATGCCACCGCGGCGGTGCGAACGACGAGGGGAACTGGCGCGGCATCATGGAGCATTTCTCGCCGGCGGTGCAGCTCGGCCTCACCGCCACGCCAAAGCGCAAGGAAAACGCCGACACCTACGCCTATTTCGGCGAGCCGGTTTACACCTACTCACTCAAGGACGGCATCAATGACGGCTACCTCACGCCCTTCCGCGTGAAGCAGATCCAGACGACGGTCGACTACTACATCTTCACCCCCGACGACACCGTGATTGAGGGCGAAATCGAGGTGGACCGGGTTTACGAAGAGCCGGACTTCAACCGGAACATCGAAATCGCCGAGCGAGAGAAGAAGCGGGTGGAGATCTTCATGGGCATGATCGACCAACGGGAGAAGACGCTCGTCTTTTGCGCCACCCAGGAGCACGCGCTGCTGGTCCGCGACTTCATCAACCAGACCAAGACCAGCACCGACCCGAACTACTGCCAGCGCGTCACCGCAAACGATGGCGCACGGGGCGAGCAGTATCTCCGCGATTTTCAGGACAACGAAAAGACCTTCCCGACCATCCTCACCACCTCGCAGAAGCTTTCGACGGGCGTGGATGCGCGCAACATCCGCAACATCGTGCTGATGCGGCCGATCAACTCGATGATCGAGTTCAAGCAGATCATCGGGCGGGGCACCCGCCTCTACGACGGCAAGGACTACTTCACGATCTACGACTTCGTGAAGGCCCACCTCCATTTCAACGACGCCGAGTGGGATGGCGAACCCGTCGAGCCGGAACCCAAGGAGCCGAAGGATCCCGATCCGGGGCCGCCAAAGCCGCCAGCCCCCATGCCCGGGCCTAGGAATCCCGAACCCCGGCGCAGAATCAAAGTGAAGCTCGCCGACGGCAAAGAAAGGTCGATCCAGCACATGACCGCCACCTCGTTTTGGCACCCCGACGGCACGCCGATGTCGGCTCAACAGTTCATGGAGTCGCTTTTTGGCAAGCTGCCCGCATTTTTCAAGGACGAGAACGAATTGCGCACCCTCTGGAGTCACCCCGAGACCCGCAAACGGCTCCTTGAGGGCCTTGCTGAACAAGGCTTCGGAAGCGAACAACTTGCCGAAATGCAGAGGCTTATTGAAGCGGTTAATTCCGATATTTTCGATGTGCTTTCCTACGTCGCCTATGCGTTGCCGCCAGTGACCCGCCAAGAGAGGGCACAAAATGCGCGCGTATCCATCCACTCACACTTCAGCGACAAACAGCAGGGCTTTCTGGATTTCGTCCTCGCGCATTACGTCAGCGTCGGTGTTGAGGAATTGGATATGTCGAAGCTCGCGCCATTGCTCCGTCTGAAATATCAAAACTCGATCCCCGACGCGGTGGCCGACCTCGGCCCGGCGGAGACGATTTCCCAGGCCTTCAGCGGATTCCAGAAGTTCTTATACGGACCAGCGGCGTGATTGAGTCGGGTGTTGATCAAGTTTAGACCGGAGGCGGGCAAAAGGGGGCTGGCGGTACTTCAGCGTTCGATCCATTTTCATGCGTTTTGGTTGGCTTCACTCGATTCACAGTTGTAACTCGCCGACTCCCCGGCGCACCCAAGGACTTGCTCGGGGTAATTCGTGGCCAAGCGCATAACGATCCTGGCGCTCGGCGGCGGTTGAAGCGTGGTTGAGGGCACCGAACGGCAATCGCTATGGGGAGGCAATCATCGTCGTTTAGGCGGCGACCATCCAAGGAGGGGCTGCATCCTGCTGCCCAGCAAGCCAAGCGCGCAAGCCCGGCTATTGCTGCTTTCATACGTGGGAGCAGAATGCAGCCTCTCCTTGAGGGCAAGAAAGGGTCTTTTTTTCCTACGTCATCTCCGTTTCCCTCCGTCATGCATTTTGGACCCCAGCCGTGCCTCTATTGAACTTGGACGATTGAGGTGTTGGAACGGTTGTTTTTGCTTCGCCTGCTGCCCGCCTGACACCGCAATCGGAGAAAACGCCGGTCAAGAGTCCAGAGCCGGATCTCACGGATACCGGGCCGAGATAAATCCGCTTGTGAGCGCAGCTTCCGCCGTTAGGTTAATGGATCATGGAAAACGCCCGCCTACCGGAATCTTGCTCGCTGTTCAATCGGCTTCGCCGATATGGAGTCTTCTGAAGATGGTGGTGCAAGAAGCATGGAGCGTTCGGACGCGGGGGGCGGGTCCGTTGGAGCTGACGGCCAGGTTGCGTGAGCTTGTGCAGCGAAACAGGGTGAGCCGGGGCATTGTCACGGTATTCTGCTCCCATACAAGTTGCAGCCTGGTGCTGATGGAGAATGCAGACCCGAGCGCTTGGGGAGATCTGGAGGATTGGATGAACCGCCTGGTCCGGCCGAATGATCCCGCTTTCCGGCACACCTACGAGGGTCCGGATGATATGCCGAGCCATATCAAGATGGCTCTCACGCGGTCGAGCGAAACAATTCCAGTAGTCGACGGCGATCTCGATCTGGGGACTTGGCAAGGGCTGTTTCTATGGGAACACCGGTCCGCTCCGCACACACGCCGGCTCCGAGTGACCTTGCTGGGGGAGGTCTGAAGAGTAAAATGGCCGCTCAATGGCCTTCGCCGGAGCCGGCTAGGCGCTGCTCGATTTCCGCTTCGAGGATCTGGAGTTCCTGAGCACGCTCGAAGAGCACATTTTCGCTCTTCTCCACAAAGGCTTCACGCTCCTTCAGCATAGCTTCTTTTTGGGAGAGCTGCTGCTCCCAATCACTCAAGGTGTTTTCACAGGGCGGAGCCGCTTGAGCAGACGGTGGAGCGCTCGCCGCGCGGACTTCCAATTGAGCTTCCCGTTGATCCAGCTCCCGCGCACGGCGGGCACAGCGCTCCGCCAGGACACGGACTTCTTCCTCGCGGCGTTGGAGGGCGGCAAGCGCACGGCTCAGTTCCTCGCGTTCGTTTCCATTCTCAGCAGCCGGCTCCGGGGAGACCTCATCGAGGTTGGCGAGCAGGGTTTGCTCCCGCCTGCGGAGCGTCTGTTCCCTCAGTTCGACAAGGCGGTCCCACTCAAGGAGTTCACGCTCTTTCTCCTGCAGGTGGATCTCCATTTCACGGAGTTCGCGTCGGCGGCTGTCGAGTGCGTGTTCGGCCGCATCGACCGCCTCCTCCCGCGCGAGAAGTTCCTTCTGCTGGCGATAAACGGAACGGTCCACAACCGGGCGCGTGCGGGAGATAATCGCATCAATCGAGGGGAGATCCTCCGATGCGGTTTCCGCAGGCGCGTCGGCAGAACTTGAACCGGACGGTGCCGCCGGAGGCGGGGTCTGCCGATTGAGTCGTGCCCACGTGCTCGAGCGAAGTTTTGGTTTAGATTGGGGCGCGTCCATCGGAAGACGTTAGGAAAGGCGGTTGGAGACCGTGGAATCGCCCCGGCACAATTCAGCGACCGAAGAGCGCGGCCAAACGGGCGAGGAATCCCTTCGGCTTCTCTTCTTCCACCTCTTTTGGCTCGAGCGTCATCCGGGAGAGACCGATGGCAACGGTTTCCTTGTTCGGGTTTTCCAGATGCATGAAATAGCGCTCAAGCGAGGAGCCGCCCTCGACCAACCGGTCACGCAGCACGTCCGTTTGATCACTGAACCAATTGAAAACCTTCTCACAGCGTTCCACCACGGAGGCTTCCGCTGCGGCCACTTCCTCCGGGGCCAGTTTGGCCACACCTTTGCGATCATCGGCAGTCGGTTGGCCACCAAAGGTTTCGAGGAAATACAGATACTCTTCCTTGGAAAGGTTCTCCACAAGGTGGCCCAATGCTTCCGGCAGATGGAGGCCCTTGCGGCTGGGACGAAGAGGAAGGAAGGAGGCAATGGCCCGCTCGTCCTTATGAACGAAGCTGTTGAGAAAGGCACGGAAATCCCCCCCTACGACCACACTTTGCGCCATCGTTTGGGTAAACTCCAAAAACGAGCCGATGGTCTCCAATCCCTCGGAAATGCAAAACTGGCGGGTTTCCGGAGAGATGCGGCAAAGCTCGATGGGGAACTCGGCGGGCACCTCCAGCTCTTGCATCACTTTGTATGCACTTTCGTCCTTCTTCGAGGAGGAGTCCACGTGCTCCGCCATTTCCCCGAAGGGATCATCAAAGGCGAGAGTCTCCGCAAAAATATCCACAAGGGTACGGATGCGGGTCGGATTCTCGGCGATTCCCGGCACAAACAGAAGCTCGTCCAGGGTAAGCGGAAGATACTTCAGCGGAACTTCGTCCTTACCGCGGAGCGGCCAGGTGACGTCGATGTTTTGACCCAGCTTGTAGAGCTCCGTCTTCACCATAAGAGAGTGGCGAAAGCGACCGCGAATATTGTCCCACTCTTCCGGGGTTACGCCAGAGGTATTTTCGATTTCCATGGGTCTTGTGTTCGTTGGGTTAAGGATGGGCTCAAGCCACCGCACTCTCTTCGCCGTGGCGGACAATTTGCTTGGTGAGGTTCTTGTAGTCGGAAAGCACGCCTTCGGTTCCGGGCGTCTGAGCGACACAATTCACCGGAAGCCCGAGGGTGACGGCCCGGCGCACGACCACCGCATCGCGGATGGACGCACCAAAGATTTTCGCGTTGGGCGCAACCTTCTTTTGATTCCGGTATTGGTTGAGGCGAAACTGCATGCGCATCTTCGGCACCTCAATGTCCACGTTGGGCTTGATCGCATTGAAGACAATGCCTTGGATCTGAGCCGCCTTGCCCATCCCGCTGCGACGAAAACTCGCCGAACGCTCGCTGAACTGCAAAAGTTTGCCCGTAAGGAGCGTGAACCCGATCAGGGACAGCGCATCCGGGTTGGAGGGCACATACACTTCGTTGGCGTTGAAGAGGCCGCATTGAGCCGCCCGCATGACATTCGGCGGGCAATCGTAGAGGACAAAATCGTAGTTGTTTTCAATCTCCGAGAGCTGATCCTGAAAACGCGCATACGCCGGGATTCCGTCCGGGGGATTATACTCGTGCTCAATATCGATGAGATTGAAGGACGTGGGGATGAGATCGAGGCCGGGCAGGATGGACTTTCCCGCGCGATCGATCACCACGTCCTTAAAGATGATGTCCTTCAGCCGATCGCGCGCCGGATCGAATATCGAAAAGACCGACCCTTGCCCGTTCACATTGAGGTTGTTCCACCGCTCCAGACGCATCAGCCAGATACTCGCGTTTGACTGGGCATCCAAATCAATCAGCAGCACACGGTAGCCCGTCTCTGCCAAACAGGCGGCCACATTGACAATACAGGAGGTCTTTCCAACCCCTCCCTTGTAGTTAATAAAGGCAATTCTTCGCGGCATAATTATCGAGATTCCGCACGCAACCTTCCCTAAATGCAAGCCTGCGGCAAACGGCACCTTAAGTTTTGAAGGAGTATCTATTGCAACTCTGCTTTTACAAATCAACCGAAATTGTAAAAGACTCCAAGGCAAAAAGGCTTTTTATAGATTTCTCACAGCCCTGCCGCCCTTTGCGAAATCGCACACGCAGACAGCCAGAGCCTGAAGCCCGCCCCCACAGGGCGTACCTTCGTTTACATTCTTTTTACGCGCGCTGGGTGAGCAGTTTCCGCGAGAATTCTTTACGTATCAAAGGAGATTTCGGTCTGTTCGATGCGGGCGGGCGCGACCAATTCGGCCTCCCCATCATGGAAACGCGCCCGCAGGCGCATTCCGGGACGGAGATCGCTCCGTGAATGCAAGAGGCGGCCACCGGGGCCATGAAGGAGAACAAAGCCCCGCCGGAGAGTAGCGGACACATCGAAAGCACGCAGGGCATCCTCCAGGGTGGTGACCTTTTGGCGCAACCAGCGGAGGCGCTCTTCCGGGCGGATTTCCCGCAGAGCCCGGGCGCTGTTTTGGAGTTCATCGCGGGCAAAATCGAGCCGCTGCCTTGCCTGCCGTTGCATACGTCCCTGCAAATCATCGAGCCGCAAAGCTGCATTTTGTAAACGCATCTGCGGGTGGAAGCGGGCCGCCCGCGCCTTCCACAACTCCATTCGCTCCCGTGCCCGCCGCAGCCGATCCAGCAAAGTACGGTCGAGTTCCTCGCGGACAGCGGCAAAGCTTTCCAAAAACTCCAAAAATGAGCTGGAAATCATTTCGGCGGCCGCCGAGGGCGTCTCCGCCCGCACGTCAGCGGCCAGATCGCTGAGGGCCACATCAATCTCGTGACCGACTGCCGACACGGTGGGGATGCGCGAAGCTGCGATTGCCCGAACGACCACCTCCTCATTGAACGCCCAGAGATCCTCAAGGCTGCCGCCTCCCCGACCCACGATGAGGATTTCGCAACGCGCTTGCGCGTTTGCCCGCGCGATCATGGCCGCGATTTCCTCGGCCGCCCCGTTCCCCTGCACACGTGCGGGGTAGACCCAAACCTCACCGCGCCAACCACGGCGCTCCAGAATCCGCTTAAAATCCTGCAAAGCCGCGCCCGTGGGCGAAGTGACAAACCCGACCCGAAGGGGCACACGCGGCAGAGTCCGCTTGCGCGCAGCGTCGAAGAGCCCCTCCTCGCCAAGCCGCGCCTTGAGCGCTTCAAAAGCTCGCCGCAGGCGCCCGGCACCCTCGTCCACAAGAAGGCGGAAGATCACTTGATAGGTACCCCGCTGCGCGTAGAGAGAGACCCGCCCAAAGCCCACCACCTCCATTCCGTCGCGGAGGTCGATGTTTTGGCGGGCCGCGTCCATGCGGAAGAGAACGGCACTTACCTGGGCATCGCCGTCTTTGAGGGAAAAATAACAATGGCCGCTGCTCTGGCGACGGAAGTTGCTCACCTCACCCCTCACCCAAATTTCGGGGAACGCCCCCTCCAAACGCTCGCGGATGGCTTCCGTGAGTTCACTGACGGTCCAGATTTCGGCTTTCTCCGCCGGTCGTGGCAGGGTGCTCATACTAGTGGACATGGCCTCCGCTCAATGACCGTGGCGGCAACCGGACTCAACCGCGCCCGCCGGTGCAGACGACGATCCTTGATTCCGCGGGGCGGCGGGGTCACCGCAATCAGCACAAATCCCGAACAATTCCAAATGGTGGGTAATCTCCCGGAAGCCCAAGTCTACCGCCATCGCCTCCAGGGGCCCGAGCCCACAGGCGGAAATCCGCTCGGCCCGTTGGCAGGACCGACAGATGACCAGGTGATAATGCTGATTCTGTTCGTTTAGCTGAAAAAGTGACTTTCCTTGTTCTGTGTGAGACCGATGGAGAATCCCCGCCCGATCAAACGCCTCCAGATTCCGGTAAATCGTCACCAAATCCTGGCTTCCCCCGCCGGCGCGGTGCAAATCTTCGGCACTCAATGGCTGCCGGGCCTCCGTCAGTTGCCGAAGAAGGAGGCGGCGCGGTTGGGTGATCCGCAGACCCGCCGTCCGCAGCAGCCCGAGGGCGAGTTGCATCCGCGGAAGGTTTCGCTGGGGAAGGGGGGGCTCTGGCTTCGCTCTCACGTGAAAGAGAGGAAGGATCGCCCCGCTCATCCTGTCAACCCGGAGACCCAAACCTCAACCCGCCCGGGCGGCCCAACCGGCAAGCACTTGAGCAAAGGGTTCGCGCACCCGGTCGGCGGTCTCCGCGACCTCGCCATGGGACAGGGGATTCGCCGCACCCAGTCCGGCGGCATGGTTCGTTATACACGAAATCGCGCCCACCCGAATCCCGCAATGACGCGCCACGATGCACTCCGGCACCGTCGACATGCCCACCGCATCCGCGCCCAAAACACCCAGCGCGCGGACCTCCGCAGGCGTCTCAAAACTCGGCCCCGTCATGCACGCGTAAATGCCTTCTTTGAGGGTGACCCCGCAAGCCGCCGCAGCCTCGTGGGCGAGCGCCCGGAGACGCTTGCCATACGGCACACTCATATCGGGAAACCGGGGCCCGAAACGATTTTCGTTTGGCCCGCGCAGCGGATTTTGTCCCAGGCAATTGATGTGATCCGTAAGGAGCATGAGGTCGCCCGGTTCCAAATCCTTGCGGATCCCGCCAGCTGCGTTGGTAAGCAACAAGGTCTCCACCCCCAGTTCCTTCATCATGCGGATCGGAAGCGTCACTTCTTCCAGAGAGTAGCCCTCGTAGTAGTGAAAGCGCCCCTGCAAGCAAATCACCGTTGAAGGCCCGACATGCCCGCAGACAAGGCGGCCCGCGTGGCCTTCCACCGTGGAAACAGGAAAACCCGGAATATCCGCGTAATCCAAAGTGCATACGGGCTCGATTGCCTCATCGGCGAAAAAGCCCAAACCCGACCCCAGCACCATACCCACACGCGGTAAAAAATTCCCCAGTTTTTCGGAGACATATTTTGACGCTTCAAGTTTCATTCGGACGGGGCTAAGGCAACGCCTCTCAATCAGCAAGCCTACAAGCGGCGGTCATCACAAAGTTGGGCAGAACCCACATACAGCCGGCGGATTTCAACAGCCGGGGAGCCTGTCTTTTCCGTTGCACGACGGATGCGAAAGGTTCTAGGCTGACTCTTTTATTTTTTCTGAATTTTCACCCAAGGAGGTCTTTTGGACATTAAAGAAATCAAAGCCATCGTCGATCTAATGAAGCGCTCGGAACTGACCGAGTTTGAGATCGAGGAGAAAGATCTGAAGCTGCGCATTAAACGCCGCGACGACTCGGCACCCGTGGTTTACGGGCCCCTGCCCGCCGCTCCGGTCGCACCCGCGCCAGCAGCCGCCGCAGCTGCCCCCTCTCCGGCCACCGCCGCCCCCGAAAAGGATGAGGGACGGTACATCAAATCCCCCATGGTGGGCACCTTTTACGCGGCTCCCTCGCCCGAGAGCCCGCCCTTTGTGAAGACTGGAGATACCGTGGAGCCGGAGACGCTCGTCTGCATCATCGAGGCCATGAAAGTGATGAACGAAATCAAAGCGGAAACGAGCGGCCGCCTCGTGGAAGTTCTCGTGAAAAACGGCGAGAGCGTGGAGTATGGTCAAAACCTCTTCAAAATCACCTGATCCGCGCGCCCCTTCTTTCTCTTCGCCCCGCTGAGCGGCCATTCAACCATGCTGAAAAAAATCCTCATCGCCAATCGTGGCGAAATTGCCCTGCGCATCATCCGCGCTTGCCGGGAGTTGGGCATCGAAACCGTCGCCGTCTACTCGGAGGCGGATGAACAATCGCTGCACGTCCAACTCGCTGACGCGGCGATCTGCATCGGCCCCGCACCCGCCTCCGAAAGTTACCTTCGGGCCGAGCGCATCATCGCGGCAGCGGAAATCGCCGATGTTGACGGCATTCACCCCGGTTATGGCTTCCTCTCGGAAGACCCTGAGTTCGCCGAGCAGTGCGAGGAGTGCAACATCAAGTTCATCGGTCCCCACTCCCGCAGTATCCGCCTGATGGGCGATAAAGCGCGGGCGCGCGAGACTGTCCGCAGCGTCGGCGTGCCCACCGTGCCGGGTAGCCCGGGCGTCATCGAAAGCTCCGAGGAAGCAGTGCACGTGGCGCAACAGATCGGGTATCCGGTTCTCATCAAAGCAGTCGCCGGCGGCGGCGGGCGGGGAATGCGCATCGCCCACAACGCCATGTCCTTCCAAAAGGAATTCAACGCGGCAAGCAACGAAGCGGCCAAGGCATTCGGCAACGGCGCGGTCTACATCGAAAAATACATTGAGGAGCCCCGGCACATCGAAATCCAGATTCTGGCCGACGAACACGGCAATCGCATTCACCTCGGCGAGCGCGACTGCTCCGTGCAGCGGCGGCACCAGAAAGTGATCGAAGAAGCCCCCTCCCCCTTCGTCACCCCCGAACTCCGGGCCGCCATGGGCGAGGCCGCCCTCAAAGCCGCCGCCGCTTGTGACTATTGGAATGCCGGCACAATCGAGTTTCTCGTCGATAAGGACCGCAACTTCTACTTCATCGAGATGAACACCCGCATCCAGGTGGAGCACGCTATCACCGAGGAAGTCACGGGAATTGATTTGATCAAACAGCAACTGCGCATCGCTTCGGGCGAACCCCTGCGCTACAAGCAATCCGATATCCAGATCTCACGCCACGCCATTGAAGTGCGCATCTGCGCGGAAGACCCCTCTCGCAATTTCGCCCCATGCCCCGGCGAGATCACCCTCTATTACCCGCCGGGAGGCCACGGTGTCCGTCTGGATAGCCACATCTACGGCGGGTATGTCGTGCCCCCGTTTTACGACAGCATGATCGGCAAAGTGGTCACCTACGCGCCCACCCGCGAACTGGCCCTCGACCGCATGAACCGCGCCCTCAGCGAATACCTCATACGCGGCATCCGCACCAATATAAGCTTTTGCCGCGCCATCATTCGCGACCCCGTTTTCCGTGAAGGCGGGGCCACCACCAAATTTGTTGAAACCTTTCTCGCGCGCACCCCGCACGAAATCTTCACAAAAACGAACGAAAATCTCGACCAATCGCCCTAAATCCGCCTAAGCTAACTCATCATGCAAGAAAACGAAAATCAAGACGAACTCGAAGCCTCCATCAGCATCCAGGAAGATTCGGACCTCGGCAGCATCCATATCAACCACGAAGTGGTGGCCACCATCGTTTCCCTCGCCGCCCGTGAGGTACCTGGTGTTGTTTCCCTCGCCGGAGGCAGTATTCGCGATGGACTCACCGGATTTCTCGGCGGTCGCCGGAGCGATATCGTTGGGGTCTCCATCTCCGAGGACGAAGACAAAAATTACGTCATTGGCGTGAAAGTCATCCTCCTCTTCGGTTCGCCCCTCGCCAAAGTGGCCGAAGACATCCAGATCGCCGTGCGCGATCAGGTGGAAAACATGACCAATAAAGACGTGGCGCGGGTGGATGTGGTCGTCGACGGCATCAAGCGCGTTGAACCGGAAGACGAAGACAACGGCGACGATTGATGACCCTCCCCTTTTTCATCCCGCCGCTTCCCCGGCGGGATTTTTTTTCATTCTGAATTATCTCCTCTCTCATCCGCGCCCGCCATGACCGACTATACCGAATCGCTGAACGAATCGCTGCAACTTCTGCTCGAACCGCCCCTCCTCTTTTACGCGATCGGCCTCCTCGTTGCCTTCATTCTGATCCTCTATGCCGTTAGCCGCTACAGGCGGGCTTGCAGAGGTATCGAGCCCTTCAAGTCAAACGGCGGGCGGGTCGAAATCGCCCCGGCCACCGTGAAGATGCTCATCGTCCATGTGGTCGGCGACATCAACGGAGTCGAGTGGGTCGGGTGTCGCCTGCGCCACGGGCGCAAACTCGTCGTTTCCCTCGCCCTTCACGTGCGCGCCGTCACCCCCCTGCGGGAAATCGAGACCGAAACCAAGCGCAAGGTGCGCTACGCCCTCAAACACCAGTTCGGCATTGATCAGGTCGACGCCGTACACATCCGCGTGACCAAGGTGATCGGCTCCCCCCCTATCATTGAGGAAGAGCCGGAACCGGAACCCGTTCGTCTGCGCAAACCAGAACCCCGCGAAGATCCCTTCACCGCGCCGCCCCCGGAAGAACCACCGGTCGAAACGCCCCCCACCGAACGTTTCGCGGAACAGGACAAACCGCCCCCGCCCCCCGGCCGGCCCGTCTAAAACATCGGCGAATCCCGCCCTGGGGAGCCGGACACTTGCCGCCCGCTCAAGGGTGTTGACCCGCTTCAGCCCCGCCGCCCCCCTTTGCCCGAGATGCATTTCGTCGCCGCTTCAAGCGCGCTGCGATTCTGCATTACTTAGCAGGCATTTTCCTGGTGTGCTGCCATTATCCGGCGCGGAAATTCGGGTCTTTGAATGTTCAGAAATAAAACACTTGCTTTTTTTCAACAGCGATCACCCCGGAGCGCTGAAGAACGAAACAACGGTGGTGGCTGTTCGATCCTCGGCGACGGGCAATCGCCTGAGAGCATTGACGCCGACGCCGACACTCTTCGATTCTCTCCCGATGCCGTCGAAGCGACTCATCTACATGCTTGACGCGGCACCGCGCCGACGGCTGCGGTGCCGTCCTTTCGTGGCACCGCACCTGAACTGGTCAACTTTCCAACCGGCCAACACGGAGGGCTTCGGGGATTTGCTCAAAACGAAATATGCCGAAGCCGTCGAGAAGGCCGACCGGCGGCTCATTGCTCATCTCATCCACGCGGAGGAGCGGGCGGACTGGGAGACCGTGGCGCTTCTGGCGCAAAAACCGGGTGCAATCTTCCTCCTCGAAGCCCTCGAAACCGGTCGCCTTTTTCATGCTAAAGGTAACCACCTCCGCCTCGTTCCGGGGGAGGATCTGCCAGTCCACCCAGTTTGGCGACAGACCCCGGAAGGCACTTGGCTGCCTGATTTCGAGCCCGCCGCCGGATGCCCCGCCACCGCATCCCTCCACGCAGTCTCCACCGATCCGCCCCTTTACCTCGATCTCGCTTCTTCCAGAAACCGCCTCGGGCGGCTCTGTTTCGCTTGGCCGGATAACCTCGCCTGCTCCTGGCTCGACACCGAGAGCATGGACACGGAAGCTGTGGCCGCGTTCCGCCTGCGCCTCCTCAAGCGCCACCCGGAGGCGGCTATCCCCGACCTGCCCACGGCTCCATCGCCCGCCGAAGTCATCGTGCGCCCAACTCCTCGCCTCACCGTATGGCAAACCAACGGCGGGGGCGATGCCCCGGATCCGGGCGTGTTAGCCGACGCGGCCAAGCTGCTCATCGTTCGCCTTAGTTTTGTGTATGGTACCCGCGCCATCCCGGCGGACCATGCGGAAGGAGTCGTTCATTACCAGGAGGGGCCGCGTGTGGCTTCAGCAAAGCGCGACCGCGCCTCCGAAGCCGCCCTCTTGGCGGATCTCATCGGGGCGGGCTTTCGTCCTCATGGCGGGAAGGTCGCCGAGGGGTTTCTGTTCACAACAGATGCCGACGCCTACGAACTGGGAGATGGCTCTTGGCAGCGAGTGTTGAGCGAGCGCTTCCCGCAATGGCAGGCAGAGGGCTGGGAAATCCGCCTTCCCGCCTCGATCAATCTGCGCGCGGTCGACGAAAACGCCCTCGAAGCCAGCCTTACTCCCGACGAAGAAAGCGATTACGCGTATCGAGCGGAAGTGATCGCTGGCGAACGGCGTCATTCCCTTCTCCCCGCACTCGTCGCTTACCTCAAGGCAAACAAGCGCCGGACACGCTCCGAGTTCATCGCACAGATGAAGGGGCGCGCTTTCTGGTGGTGCCCGGAGGTGTTGGTGACCACTACCCCGAGCGTTTTCCTACTCTCCGGTGAGCGCCTCGCCGAAATCGCCGAGACGGTTTACGAGCTGGGCGAATCAAAAGCCATGCGCAACAAAGAGGCGGTGCGCCTCGACCGCTTCCGCGCCGGCGAGGTGGCGGCGGATTTACAGCTGAAGGGAGCACCGGAGGTCTTCTCTCTCGAAACCCTCCGCCGTTTTTGGCAGGACCGTCCCGACCGTATCGACTTTACGCCCCCGGACAACCTGCCCCCTTCTGCCGAAATCCTCCGCCCCTACCAAAGGGAGAGCCTGGGCTGGTTCAGCTTTCTCCGCCAGAGCGGCACCCACGGAATCCTTGCCGACGACATGGGCCTCGGCAAAACGCTCCAAACCCTCGTCTACCTCGATCACGAAAAGGCCTGCGGGCGGCTCCAGCGGCCCGTCCTTTTAATCGTGCCCACCAGCGTGCTCTCCAACTGGGGGCGCGAAGCGACCGAACGCACCCCCGGGCTCCGCGTCCGCCTCCATCACGGGAGCACCCGCGCGCCCCTCACCGCCGAAAGCTTGGAACGGACCGACGTCGTGATCACCTCCTATGGCCTCCTCGTGCAAGAGGCCGCCGTCCTCGCCGCGCTCGAATGGTCCCACCTTATTCTCGACGAAGCGCAAAATATAAAAAACCGCGAAGCCCGCCGCACGCAGGCCGCGCGGGCCATCCCCGCCGAACGCCGCCTCTGTCTCTCGGGTACGCCGCTGGAGAACCACCTCGGGGAGCTCTGGTCGCTCTTTAACTTTCTCATGCCCGGCTTCCTCGGTAGCTACGGAACCTTCGAAACCCGCTTTCGCAAACCTATCGAGGACGCCGAAGACCCCGCCGAGGCCCGCCAACGCTCCGCCGCCCTCGCGCGGCGCATCCGCCCCTTCATTCTCCGCCGTACAAAAGAACAAGTCGCCCGCGACCTCCCTGAACGCAGCGAGACAACCCACCGCCTCCCGCTTGAACCGGCCCAGGCTGCCCTTTACGAGCGCCACCGCACGAACATGCTTGAATCCGTGCGCGAGCGCATTCGCGAGAGCGGCCTCAACAACAGCCGTATGCACATTCTCGAAGCCCTTCTGCGCCTGCGCCAGATCTGTTGTGACCCCCGCCTCCTCGGTGAGGAAGGGGAGAGCGCGGCGGGGGCATCCGCCAAACTCGACCGCCTCCTCGACATGCTCGAAGAATTGCGCGCCGAGGGACACCGCACCCTCGTCTTCTCGCAGTTTGTCGGGATGCTTGACCTTATCGCCGCCGCCTGCGCTGAGCGGGGCTGGGAGACCCTCCTTTTCACCGGGGCAACAACCGACCGACAGGCGATCATTGACACCTTCAACAAAGGCAGCTGCCCCATTCTGCTCATCAGTTTGAAGGCCGGGGGCGCAGGCCTTAACCTCACGGGGGCGGATACCGTCATCCACTACGATCCTTGGTGGAACCCCGCCACCGAGCAACAAGCCACCGACCGCGCTCACCGCATCGGCCAGACCCGTCCCGTTTTTATCCACCGGCTCATCGCCGAGAGCACCGTGGAGGAACGCATTCTTGCCCTTCACGAGCAAAAGCGCGCCCTCGTCGAGGATCTCCTCGCCGGCCTCCCCTCCGACCACATCGAACTCGACGAATCCATCCTCGAAGCCTTCGAGTGACGGGACGACTTGGCCTACCTCAAGGAAGGTTGGCGACGATGGTGGGTTCCCATCGATGATCCCGGATCACCGGGGTTGGCGACGGGGATACACAGTCGGCGAAGAAAAAGCACCGATGAGCGAGAGAATGACGGCAACCTGCGTCTCCATACGCTGCGCCGCCGGGGCGCGGGTGGGTGTCTCCAACGTGAGGCAGCAGTCAGTATGCTCGAAAAACAGGCAGAGCGCCTCGGGCAGATCCGTGCGCTCCCGCGCATGCGCCTCCGCCGGGGGATAGACCTGCCCGCCGCAGGCCGGCATCCCGTCGATCTCGCGGCGTGTGTCCGTGGGCATGTGGGCACGGCTGGCGGCGAGCGCCACTGCGGCTAGGGACGGATGCCCGGGAGCGCAGAGTTCGTAAAGGTAGAAACCCGCGGCATCCGTATCTTCATGCAGGCAAAGGGCCAGGTCGAAACGCTGCCCGCCCAGCCACGCCTTGTGCAGACGCGCCTCAGCGGAGGCGGGCTGCGGTCCGTAATCGCGGTTCACATCCACGCCCTCGGGTGTCTCACGGGTGCCCGCTTCGAGCGCGCGGGGATTCACCAGCGGCACCAGCGAGTAGTGCGGACCTTCGGGCAACAGACGCTTGCGGATGAGATGGAGCAGCGCCAGCGGACCCGCCGGTTCATCCCCGTGCACGCCCGCCGAAAGATAAATGTGCAGCGCTCCCGGATCGCCCGCACGCGTAAACACCGGAAGCGACCAATCACCCGTTTCTCCGTAAAAGGCTCCTTGAAAGCCCGCCGCCCGCGCCGCCTCCAACAGGCGGTCATGTAGAGTTTGCACACGCATGAGAATGCGGGGACTTTGCATAGATTTTGTCAGGTGACCAGATTTTTGCTCAGCGCGCCCCTGCCCGATGCGCAGACCGTTGAGCAACCCCTCTATCCGCCCGCGAGGACGTGGCGGTTGGCCATGCTGATGCCGCTGAGCATCGCTCCGGTGATACCGAGGAAGCCCTGATCGGTGCCCGCCAGGAAGAGGTTCCCGAAAGCCGTGGTGCCGTCGCGCGTCTTCACCGGTGAACCGTAAACCGCCCCATCGAGGTGGCGGGTGAACTTTTCCACCGTGCGCGGCGTGAACATATCGACGAAGCGGCGTTTGGCTTCAACTCCGGCCCAATCGAAGCCCGGAAGGAAGGCCGTGGCGGCGGATTGCATGCGCCTATACCAGGCCTCCTTTTCGCTCCGGTAGGTGGCCTCGTCGAGGCCTTTCCAATATGCGTAGTTGGCGAGGGCGGTGACCCGAAAGAAGCCTTCTTCGAGCTGCCGCTCCGCGCCGTATTCGTAGTTGTTCGGAAAGCAGATCACACCGCTGCGCAGGTCGACCGGGTCCGCCGGGCGCTCGTAGGCGAAGGTGGGCGCGGCGTTGAAGAAGATAATCGTCTCCTCCGCGCCGAAGTTCTTTGGCTGCCCGTCGAAAACCGTGATGGTCTCGACAAAGCTGAGGCGCGGACCCGCTTCGGGGGCCGCCGTCTCCCCGCAGAGGAGGGCGGTCTCCGGAGCCCCTGCGGTTGAGATGATGCGGTCCGCCGTGACGGTGTAGCCGTCCTCCAGCTCGACCGCGGTGATGCGTGATCCGTCGCTGTGCAGGTGGCGCACGCCACACTTCATGCGCCGCTCCACACCCGTGGCGCGGGCACGATCAAGGAGAGCGCGAATGACCACCCGCACGCCTTCGAGGGGCCGCCCAAAACCTTCCTCGAATATGGAGCGCCAGAGGATCACAAACTGATCGAAGTCGATGTCGTTTTCGCGCGCGCTGCCGTAGTAAAGCAGCGGACACAGGATCATGTCCGTGAGGAGGGGCGAACGGATGAAGGCCTGGAGAACGGAACGGGTGGAGCGCACTTCCAGGCCCGCATCGAAGGGATCATAGGCGGCCACATGGTCGCGGAGGCGGGTGAAGCCATCTATCTCCTCCGGAAACGCCGCAGCGACGGACTCCGCCAACTCGCGGAAGCCGTTGCGAAAGCGCAGATCCACCCCGGGGAAAGCGATTCGGCTGGAGACTTGCTCAGAGAGGTCGAGCGCCTCGCGGGGAATGCGCAATTGCCGGAGCAGCTTGCCCAGGGGCGTGCCCCTCGCGCCGGGCGGCACGAAATTTGTCACCGCATGGAGCCCCACATCGAATTTCCGGCCCTGCAGGGCGTAGAAGCTGTTCAACCCGCCGGGCGCGTTGTGGCTTTCGACCACCAGAACCGACCGGTCAAACATGGCCAGACGTATGGCCGCAGCCAGCCCCGCCATGCCGCACCCGATGACCACCGCATCATAATGCGATCGTTTGGGCGGCGACCCCATGGGAAGACTTCAGGACCCTCCGCGGGGGCCTATGCGCTCACGGCGTTGAACTTCGGCGTGAGGTATTCCGCGCAGCTGTCCAAGGATGCGAGTTGAGGGTAATCCTCCTCGGGCACCTCAATACCGTGCTGCTTGCGCAGCTCCATCACGATATCGAGAAAATCCATCGAATCGAGATCGAGCTGATCCCGCAGGCGAACGTCGTGCTTCAATCCGTCGAGGCTCTCATCGGGAGCAATGTCGCTGATGATATCCAGCACTACCTGTTTGCACTCTTCTTTCGTCATATTCAATGGGCGGTGTAGGGAATTCGGATCAGTCTGCAAACTTTTTCACGATGAGGCTCGAATTGATTCCCAGCATCCCGAAGGAGTTGTTCAGGATCGTGCGGATCTCCGGGTGCTGCTCGGCCTGGTTGAGCACGAGGTTCCCCGTGTCGCAGGCCGGATCGAGGTCATCCACATTGATGCACGGGTGCACCCAGCCGTCTTCGAAGGCCGGGAGGTTGCCTGCCAGCTCCAGCGCACCAGCCGCGCCCATGGCGTGCCCGATGTAGCCCTTGGTGTTGTTCACCCGCGTGCGCGGACAGGTCTCCACCGGAAAAACCGCCCGGATCGCCTCGCACTCCTGAATGTCCCCCTGGGGAGTCGATGTGGCGTGGGTGTTCACGATGTCGATGTCGGCGGGTGTCAGGCCCGCCTTGGCAATCGCCGCGCGCATGCACTCGGCCTGGCGGGTGGCGTTGGGCAAAACGGCGTCGACCGCGTCGGAATTCATGTGATACCCGATGATCTCCGCGAGAATGTGCGCCCCCCGCGCCCGCGCGTCGCTCAGCCGCTCCATCGTATAGATCGCCCCACCCTCGCTCACCACAATGCCATTGCGCGCTTTGTCGAAAGGTCGGCTGGCTTTGTTCGGGTCCTCATGCACCGCGAGCGCCCCCTGGCTCTTGAAGCCTGCAAAAATCCCGAAAGTGCGGATGGATTCACTCACCCCCCCGGCCAGCGCCAGATCGACCTCGCCCAGGCGCAGCATGAAATACGCCTGGATGATCCCCGCATTGCCCGCCGCACACGCCGCACCGATCGTGTAGTGCGGCCCCGTGATGCCCATATTCAGGGTGACCTCCCCCGCCGGGTTGTTCGCCACCGTCCGGGGATTGTGGTGGTGGGTCCAGTAGCGCGTGTCGTAGTTGAACTGGGAAATGTTGAAGACCTCGTTCTCCGTCTCCACGTTGCCGTGCTCCGTGATACCGAGATAAACGCCCACGCGGCTCTTTTCCACCGCCTCCCAGTCGAGACCCGCCGCCTTCACCGCCTCCCGCGCACAATAGATCGACACCGACCCCACCCGCGTGGAATTGCGCAGCTCCCGGCGCGACTGGTAACGCTTCGCATCAAAATGGCACACCCCGGCATGCACCGTGCCCATGTAGCGCATCTCGATGTTCTCGATATGTGCCCGGCCCTCGATCAGAGCCTTGCGAAAGGTCGGGAGATCGTCGCCGAGCGGAGACGTCAGCCCGACGCCCGTCATCACGATTCGTTGATTGTCCGGAAGAGAATCCATAAAAAAAAAGGCCCCGGCATTTGGGCACAGAACCAACACAAAAGCCGAATGCGCTCCCTTCTTCAAGTCAACCCAAAGGATAACCCCCTCTTCCAACACACTATGTAAAAGTCAATAAATTTTACCAGGCATTTTGATTGAGCCGTGAGCCGGTGGATTGATCGGAAAACGAACCAAAACGTGCATCTATCATGTCGCCGATTTATCCCTGTATCGACTTCATAATTTACAAGTTTTAATATTGTTGTCATGTGTCGCGAATTCATTCAATAGTTTCATGGAGAAATATAGAGCTGGCGAATGCCCGGATAAACGAGAGAAGAGAGAGGGATAAAGATCGATTGAAAGGTGCTGCCTGCATATAAGCGCGCTGTGAAAAAGCGTCTGAATCGCGCTGCACAAAACTCAAAAATGTGTCAAGGCGGGGCCGGATCAGGCGGGCGGATTGACCTTGGACGGAAACGTGTTAAACCATTCGCAACGAGTGCCCCCTCCCGACTGCCTAGTTTTCACTACTACATTTCAAGATGACCCTGCGAAAATCGATCTCACTGGTTTTAGCCACTGCGTTTATTATTGGCGCAGTGCCGTTCTCAATTGCGCGGGAACTCCCGACGGACCGGTCACCGGTCAGCGAAAGGGAGAGCAATGGTGCCTCCCCTAACCGGTCTGTCCCTGAGGAATCCGCGCGTGCTTCTCAAGCGGGAAGCATGCCGCGCGGGCTCCCCGCACCCCGTTCACTCCGGCCGCATCCATCCGACGCCGCGTCTCCCCCGCCGTCATTAGCCGGGGCCTTTGCGCACACACAGATCCGCGCTGCGGCGGTGGAGCGTCTCCGTGCGCAAGCTGAAAATCAGAGCCAGATAGCGGCAGCCCATGCAATCGCCCACGGAATCCAGCTCCGCACGGAAGAGCCGGACGGCACCGTGCGCGAGCTCGTCGGTGTGTCCGAATCGGGCGAGCCCCTCTTTCTCACAACAATGAACCGGGAGGCCGCCATCAGCATCGGCGCGGACACCTTGCAGGCCGCCCCCTCGAACCTGAATGGTGCCGGGCTCACCATTGGGATGTGGGACGGGGGCGCAGGCCGGGTGACCCACCAGGAATTTCAGGGGCGGATGTTTAACATCAATGGAGCCGGGGCGATTACCCACGCGACCCACGTGGGCGGCACCCTCATCGCTGCCGGCATCGATCCGCGCGCGAAGGGCATGGCTCCGGCGGCCTTGGTGGACTCTTACGACTGGAACAACGACCTCGCCGAGATGACCGCTGCCGCCGCCGCCGCTCCCAACGAGCCGGGCAAGATCGCCATCTCCAACCACAGCTATGGATTCATTCGCGGATGGCATTTTGATAGCGGGAAAAACGGATTTGTCTGGTATGGCCCTGCGGGGGCCAACGCCTCCGGCTTCGACCCCAACTTCGGGGCCTACAATTTCCGCGCCGCCCTCAACGACGAGTTGGTCTACAACGCGCCCCACTATCTGCCCTTTTGGGCGGCGGGCAATGACCGCTCAGATAACCCGCCGGTGGGCAATCCCGTATTTCTCACCTCTTCCGCGACCACTTCGGTGGCCTACGATCCCGCCCTCCATCCTCCCGGTGATGCGGTTTACCGGAATGGCTTCCGCACGATCTCGGACGACGGGATTGCGAAAAACGTCATTACCGTGGGTGCCGTCACCGAAGCTGTGGTCAACGGCCTGCGGGATCCCTCCGTGGCAACCATGACCGGCTTTTCCTCCTGGGGTCCCACCGACGACGGGCGCATCAAGCCGGACGTCGTGGCCAAGGGAGCTAGCGTGTTTTCCGCGAGCACCACCAGCAATTCCAGCTACGCGATCCTGAGCGGAACGAGCATGGCCTCGCCCAACGCGGCCGGGGGAGCGGCTCTCCTCCTGCGAAAATATGGCGACCTCTTCCCCGGCGATGCTCCCCTTGCGAGCACACTCAAGGGCCTCCTCATCCACACCGCGGACGATCTGGGCAATCCCGGACCCGATTACCGCTTCGGGTGGGGACTGGTGAATGTGGAAGGGGCAGCCAACCACATCGCGGCGCAGGCAGCGGACCCGGCCTCGCCCCGTATGCTCGAAGACACGATTTCGGCAGGGGACGATTTTGTTTTCTACGAGTTTGCCTGGGACGGCTTCTCCCCCATCCGCGCCACGCTGGTGTGGACCGATCCCCCCGCCGATCCGGCCAGCGTGGCCGAGGACCGCGCACCCCGCCTCGTCAACGATCTCGACCTCCACATCGAGGACCCGGAGGGCAACCGGCACGATCCCTGGGTCATGCCGTTTGTCGGCTCGTGGACGGTGGAGTCCATGAATCTCCCGGCAACCCGCGGGCGGAATGCCACCGACAACGTCGAGCAAGTCCTCATCGAAAACCCCTTGCTTCCAGGCGTATACCGGGCGGTGGTGAGCCACACCGGGCCGCTGACCAACTCCGCGCAGACCTATTCCCTGCTCATCTCGGGAGTATCCGGCGAAGCGTTGCCACTCAGCCTCACGTCCATTTCCCCCGCCCAGGGTCTCTCCGGCGATACCGTGCAAATCCTTTTCCGCGGGACCGGCTTTTCGGCGGAGAGTGTCTTTCGCCTCACCCACCCCACGCTCGCCGACTTGACCGGTTTCAACATAACGTTCAGCGGTGTGGGCGCGACCGTCACCTTCGATCTCACCGGACAACCGCCGGGCATCTGGACGGCCGAAGTGCAAAACAACGGCGACGATCTGGTCACCCTCGAAGACGCTTTCGAGGTGCGCTTCCCGGTCTTCGCGGAGAATTTTGAAAACATCCTCCCCGGCTGGATCACGGAGAGCGAAATCGCGTCGAACGAATGGTTTCTCATTACCGGCTTCGCCCAATCTCCGCCCATCTCCGCCTATATCGAAGGCGTGGCCGCCCGCTCCCTCACCAACCTGTATTCCCCCGCCTTCCCGATCCCTTCCGGTGCCAGCAACCTGCGGCTGAGTTTCTGGCAATGGCGCGGCTTCAGCGGCAACAATCATGCCGGCAAACTCGAATACACCCTCGACGGCCAAAACTGGACCGATGTGGCGGCCTCCGGCTCAAGTGTCACCTTCGTGCAAAATGGATACAACGGCACCGTGAACAACACCGGCGGCGCTCCCGCCAACCGCAACCCTTTCCAAGGTGAATCCGCCTGGGTCAACTCCACGCCCGATTTTGTGGAATCGATCCTGCAACTGGACGCGGCGGTATTCGCCGGGCAAACCGTCGCGCTACGCTGGCGGCACGCCACCAACCAAGGCACCGCTGCGACCGGCTGGATCATCGACTCCATCCTCCTCCTGGGCGACGACATTTTCCCGGACCCCCTGCCGGTCGCCCTCTCCATCTCCCCGCCAAGCTCCACCCTTTTCTACGACGACGAAATCCAATTTTCGGCCATCGTGACCGATCAATACGCCGATCCGATCGATCCAGCCCCCGGAGAAATCACTTGGTCGGCCACCGGCGGCGGAACCATTAGCGCGACCGGTCTTTTCGCGGCGGACACAGTCGGCGGGCCCTTTACGATCCAGGCAAGCTTGGGCAGCCTGACCGCCACCGCCACCGTCCAGGTAGACCCCGCGCCCGCCACGGTCTTCCTCACCGACCTGATGCAAGCCTTCGACGGGGCGCCGAAGCCAGTCACTGTGAGCACAGACCCGGCAGGATTGAGCGTGGAGATTCTCTACGACGGCCTCGCCCAACCACCGTCCGACGTGGGCATCTACAGCGTCGCGGCGTCCATCACGGATGCGCGGTATGTCGGTTCGGCCGACGGGACCCTGGAGATTTTCGCTCACGAAACCGCCGCCGACCCGCTGGAAATCTGGATCGCCGAGTTCTTCCCTGAAGCCGACCCCGAAGACCCCATTGACCCCCGCGCGGACCACAACGGCAGCGGCTGGGCCACCCTCGCCGACATGGCCTTTGGCAACGATCCATCCGCTCTCACACCGCAGCGCTTTGTGCCAACTGTGGAAACGACGCTGGAGGAAGACGTCTTCACCTACCCGCTGACCCCGCGCGCGCTCGACATCCTGCAGGTGGAGGTTCTTTCCACACACGATCTGGTATCCTGGAGTCCCGTCGATTCCTTGCCCGGAGCGGAGGTGGAACAAGTTCCCGGCGGTTTCCGCGAAGGCAACGCATCCACCGAACAAGTCGACCGCATCACCATCCGCCTGCCGCGCGTCCCCGGCCTTCCCCGTCTCTTCCGTATCGATTTCACCTACGAGCCTTGAACAAAAGATTCCGCATCGGCTTCATTGGCGCGGGCGACATGGGTGGCCCGATGTGTGCCCACCTTCTCCGCGCCGAATTTCCCCTGATCGTCTGCGACCGCGATCCCGCGCGCCTCGCCCCGCTCCTGGCGGCAGGGGCCACTGAAGGGAAAGACGCCCCTTCCCTGGCGGCCGCAAGCGACGTCATCCTGACCAGCCTGCCCTCCTCTGAGTCCTGACTCAACCTTGTTCAGGAAGAGCTACTGCCCGTCCTCAAAGAGGGGCAGATCCTCATCGACTTCGGAACGGTGTGCCCCCACCGGGCGCGGGCCACGGGAGAGACCCTGGCGGAAAGAGGAGTGCACTTCATCGACGCCCCCGTAAGCGGAGGTCCAGCCGGTGCCCGGGCGCAGCGGCTCTATGTCTTCATGGGTGGCGAGGCCGGAGTCGTGGAGGCGGTCCGTCCGATCATCGAGGCCGTGGCCGGGCCTCATTACATCACGCACTGCGGCCCGATTGGCAGCGGTCAGATTGCCAAAGGCGTGAACCAGCTCATGATGGCCTTGGCCAACGCCGCCGCTCTCGAGGCCATCGCCTTCGGGGTCAACAACGGACTGGCCCCGGAATTGATCGCCCGGGCCATCGGCGAAACCGATCCGCTCCGCCAAAGTATCGCCGCCATCGCACGGGCCATTGCAGCCGGTGAAAGCAACACCATCGACTACAAGTTCCGCGAACTCCCCTACTTCCTCGACGACGCCCGCGAAAACGGATTTTCCCTGCCCCTGACCGAGGCCCTGCACGACTTTTGTGCGCCGGGTGAGCGGGTGACCATCCTGGACAAGCGCCCGGCCCCGGGCTTCTGGCACGAACTCACTGCCGCCATGAAAAAGTTCACGCCGGAAGCGTGAGCCCCTTTCACACTGTGAGCATCGGATCGCGCTACGGCGCGGGCAGGCTGCGGGATGAAGGGACCGCGTCGAATTTACCTTCACAAGGCGGAAGGCCAACTCATGAGCGATCCGTACAAGAAAAGAGCCGGGGGCCAATTTGGCCACCCGGCTTCAGAGAATCATTCGTTCCCAAGAAACGGTTGGGGAACTCAGCGACGACGGCGCCAAGCAACGAGGCCAAGAGCCAGCAACCCGAAGAGAGCAGCGTAAGTGGACGGCTCGGGGATGAGGGCGAGGTCGTCGATGGAGGCGCGCTGGCCACCTTGACCGCTCAGGCGGATTTCGAGCAGGTAGGTGCCGGGATTGATCGTAGTGATGGTGGAAGTGGAAACCACCGGACCGGCCCCCGCGCCGATAACGCCACTGCCCACGGAAACGGCGTCAGCAAACTCCACCGTGCCGTCGTTGCCAGAGATGGTGATCGGGCTGATTCGAACCTCGAAGTCGCCGTTGTTGGCGGCGGTGTTGACATCCCAAGAGCCGTTTGTCGCCGCCGTGCCCGCGCGGAAAGAGATTTCCGGGGCGAAGGCGGTGCCCACCGTGAAGACGAGGTTGAAGACGGCCACGTTCATGGGAGCGGCAGCTGAACCACCGACGCTTCCAGCGTTGAATTGGAAGTTGGCGCGGTCGGCCTCGGTTGTGCCGGTGGTGCGGACATCGGAAGCAGCACCGCTGCGCCAAACACCACCATCTCTGGTTGTGAGAACAAGACCAGCCCCGATGTTGGCCCACGTGTAGTCGCCCATGGTGAGGGTGCCGGTGATGGCCGCGAGACCGAGGCCACCGCCGGTGGTCCAGGTCGCCCCGGAAACACCCACATTGCGGTTGCCGTTGGCGGTCGCATCGTTGGCGTCGGTGTGCGCGACACCTACGCGGCTCACGCCGCTGAAGTCGGATTGGAGGATCTGGCCTTGAACGGCCAAGACTCCGCCAAGAATGGGAAGAATCAGAAACAGGAGTGATTTTTTCATGAGTAGGATGTAATCAATTATTGAGGGTTGGCCCCCAGCTTGTCAGCAGACTGGAAGCACCCATAAGTATGACACACTCGGGAATTTACCGCTTCCCATCCGCGACAAATAAACTTCCCTTTTTCGGCAATATTTGCGAAATCCCCCTCATGCCTCCAACCGGCTACCTCCTCGTTCACACCCTCGGCTCGCTAGGCATATGCCAAACAGTCTCATCGGCCTTCCTGGAACGATGGGCGGCCGTGGGACAGGGGGTGCGCTCTTTTGAAATCAACCACCTGGGAAAGGTCGAAGACTGGGAAAAAAAGTGCCTCGCCCTGCTCGCTTTCGCCGGAAACAAGGACCTCTCCGGTGCCGTGGCTAAGTTGAAATGCCCGGTGATCAATTATTCCCACCGGTTCGAGGCGAATGCTTCTTTATACAACCTCTTTGTGGATGAAGCTGAAATCGGTCGACTGGCCGCCGACCACCTCCTCGCGCGCGGACACAGCGAATTTTTATTTCTTCATCTAAGCGGCTTCACCTTTTCGATGGAACGTGGCCGGGCCTTCCAGGAACGAATCGCCGCCGCCGGTCACCGCGTCCGGTGGTTGAACGTTAGCAATGAGTGGCCCAAGGGGCCCCTTGCCTACCACACGGCTTATGATGAAGCCTTGCTGGAGCTTTTGAGCGATTCCCACATGGCACCGGGTGTCTTCTGCACGAACGATGAAACAGCCGCCGATTTCCGCAGGCGTCTCGGCAAACTCATGCCCGACCGGTGCGACCTCTTCGGCATCGTGGGGGTCGATAATCTAGCGGGTTTGCAACCGGGAAACCCCTTGTATAGCGGGCTCACGAGTGTCGAGCCCCCCTTTGCCCTGTTGGGAGAGCGGGCGGCTGATTTGTTCGCCGCCTTCCTTGCCGGTCAGCTGGATTTTGCGCGCGGAACGCTCGAAATCATCGCCGGGGCGCGTGTCATTGAGCGCAGCTCAACGATGGGCAAGGCCGTTGGCGATCCCTTTATCAACCGGCTCCTGAGCGATATCCACCGGGCACTGGAAAAAAACGTCTCGCTGCGCGCGGAAGAAGTCGCCCCATCCCTCGGCATCCCCGCCCGAACCCTCCGCGACCGCTTTTCCAAAGCCACCGGCACGAGCCTGCGCGACTACCTGCTCCACCTCCGCCTCCGCCGGGCCGCGCGCCTCTTGCGGGAGACGGACCGGCCAATCACGGAGATCGCCCTCGACTGCGGTTTCAACAAGCCGGGAGCCCTCTCCACGCATTTCCAGAAACACCACGGCTGCTCGCCCCGCAACTACCGGAGCCGATCCTGAATTGAGCCCGGGAGGCCGACAAAGACAGCGACCATTTGCCGGGCTGGTTGGTCGCGTAAACATTGATCGGGGAAAACAGAAAAAGGGGGCTCGACCCTGCTATCGGGCCGGCCCCCTCCAAAGAAACCTGCTTAACCGTGCGCTCAAGCGCCCGGATTGAAGGGAATGGTCGACTTGTGCAGAACGATGCGCAGATTCTGGCAATCGGCGCGGCGGAAACCAAAGGTCTTTTCAACCGTCACCTCGTCGCCGGCTCCATTGACGAGGGTGAAGTGCCCCATCGTGATGCCGGTGTTGCCCTCAATGAAGAAAGCCACGTTGCGCGGATGCACCGATACCCAGTCCTTCAGAGCGAAGCCATTGTCGTTCGGGAAGGCCGGATCGCCCCCGACGAAGTAGGCCAGGGCCCCGTCGAAGGAGGTGCGGAAGGTTTGCTCGCCGTGGGTCAAGGTGGGCTTGAAGAGCACCGGCCCCGCCTGGAAGTTGTATCCATTGTGCAGGACGTTTTTCGCGGCGGCACGGTAGTCCCCGCTATCCCGATGCGCGGCGGAGATGGAGAGCAGGCCGGCGATCCAGCCCTGCTGCGCTTCAATGAGGCATTGCTCTGTGATGGGCGCGGGGCCGCCGATCTGAACGGAAGGCTGGCTCGCCGCCATGTAGCCCGCCGAAAGGGAAGTAGCGAAGGCCGTTAAAGTGAGAAGGCTGAACATTTTCATAATGGTTATCTCCATGTGAAGGGTGAATGGAACAAACGTGAAGCTCTCCTAATAGGAGATAAAAATCCCATTTCAACCGCCCCAAACCGATTTTCGTTCGATTTTTCATTTGCCGCTTTGCCTTACTTTCCCACGCCCTTCCATGCCGCCTCCAGCACGTCCAACCGGTAAATCCGCTCATACAGGGCGTAGAAACGGAACTTTGGCTCCTGTTTCGCTTTCTGGTTCAGCTTCCATGGTTGCACGTTCACAGCAGGTCCCCTTCGCTCCACGACCGTTGAGCCTCTTCCTCAGCGATGGCAGGCTTCAGCTCAATCGGCAGCTTGGCCACTTTCGGGTAATCTAACGGGGCCGAATCGAGTTCACTTGCGTTACGGCTCACGGATTTGCCTTCGCGGGCTTCACCTTGGGGATTGCTCCTTTCAGTGCCGCGTCGGCTACATGGTGTGCATACCTTTGTCATGTCAGTTCCGTTTCATACTGATAGAGACGTCAGGCTTCTCCTGACGCACCGATGTCGATTTCGATGCTTGTGAGCGCACGCACGCCTTACCCCCTTCATCCATGGAATCCATGAAATCGATGGTGAAAAGGTCCCGGGCCAGCGGCTGGGGCCATGGATGGCATGGATAACGGGGATTTTCCATTTCCAGGGACCGCTGCCAAAGTTGTCGCGTCGCCTTGCCGCGCGATCCGGGAGCGTGAGCCTGCCCGCGATGGGCCTACGTACCGCAATCGGCGGCTGAAAGCACGCCGCTCCTGTGGGCTCCCGCCAATGGCGCTCGGTTAAGATCTCCCTCGAAATCGGCATCGACGGACGAAGGGGTGGTATCCGAGCACCCTTAGGGGCTCACGCTTCCAGCGTGAAAGCATCCCGGCTAAAGCCGCGCGTCCGGCGGAAAGCGGCGGACATGCCGGGGCCGTTTGGGATGCAGCGGGCAGGCCGGGACGTTGGCATCTCGGGAGCCCTGACAAACTGCGCCATTACCCCCGCGAAGTCTTCCGTGCTCAGGACTTCCCGGCAATTCACTTTGCCCCCGGCACCTTTGGCTCGTGTCACGGGCGAAGGCACCGCACCGCTCGGCGGCTGAAAGCACGCCGCTCCCCTCCGCATTCGGCGGCTAAAGCGCACCGCTCCCAAGCCCCCCGCCCGGGCGGGCGAGCCGGAATCCGTTGTTGTTCGACCGGTTGGAGACGGTGGCGTTGTTCGCGTTGTTGTTCCACGAGCCTCCGCGGATGCGGCGGTTGGGGCCATCGTCTCACCTATGGCGGTGGCCCGAAAGTGCGGTGCCAGCACATGCCGACGAAAGTTGTAGGAGCAAGCGGTTTGAGCGAAGGCGCACACGGCGAGGGCGTGCGGCTGGGCACGCCCTGAAAGGGCACATGTCCAAAGCCCGGGGTTTCAACCCCGTGGACATCCAGACACCCCACGGATTTCGCGCCCTGAAAGGACGCCGGAGTGGCGCTAATCCCAGACATAACGTTCATCGAAATCGACGCCGTATTGCCTGAGGAATTTCCGGAACTCATCTTGAAACGATTCCCTTTGGTGATGGGCTTTCTGGGAATGCACGTAGTCGCAGGCTGCCTCCAACCCACGCGGCCCTACGCTAAACCACCCGTAGCCTGCCTGCCAGGCAAACCCACCCGCCACGAACGCGCTTTCGTTCACCCATTTGGAACTCCCGCCTTTGAGGTCTTTCATCATCTGGATGTCGGTTACCGACTTGGAGTCGCGAATGATCAGATGCACATGGTCGGGCATCCCGCCAATGGCCAAGAGCCGCGCTCCGTGATCGCGCAGAATTCCACCGAGATAAGCGAACAGGCGCGGCTCAAAATCCGCCGAAATGAGGGGCGCACGATTTTTCGTGCTGAACACTAGATGCGAGTATTTGACGTGGAGGGATTGGCCCATTGCGCAAGGTTCACCCGCGTCCCTTCAGGACGCAAAATTTTTTGCCTCCACATACCGGGGTTGAAACCCCGGCCTTTGCACAGACGTGCTTTCAGCACGAAGAACCTGAAAACGGCCCGGCAGGCCCCCCTTCATCGGCGAACTTTTCCACCTTCGCTTCACCGATCCCCGCCAGTTGCCCCAGCGCATTGCGGGTTTGCCGGCGCGCCTCCGGGTACTTCGGAAATTCTGTGAAAAAAACGCCCGTGGGTGTGAACGACGCAGATGTCATGATTCCCTTTGCGCCGAAGGGGCTCACGCCCTTGGCGCTCAGTTGAGCTCTCCCTCGAAAACCGTTATCGACGGAGCGAATCGGAGATGGCGTAGCAAATTGAAATCGATAAGGCGCCACAACGGAGTCATTCGATTTGGAGACCCGATTTCGATGTCGATTTCGACGGACGAAGGGGTGGCTTATCCGGGCACCCTGAGGGGCTCACGCTTCCAGCGTGAAAGCATCCCGGGCCTTGCCGCGCGTCCGGCGGAAAGCGGCGCGGAGCGCACGCACTCCAAAAGACGGCGGACATGCCGGGGCCGTTTTGGAGTGCGGCGCTGTGCGCCGCTTTGGATGCGGCGGGCAGGCCGGGACGTTGGCATCTCGGGAGCCCTCACAACCTTCGCCATTACACCCGCGAAGTCTTCCGTGCTGAGAACTTCGCGGTAGTCCACTTTGCTCCCAGCCCCTTTGCCCCGTGCGGAGGGCGAAGGCACCGCACGGCTCGGCGGCTGAAAGCACGCCGCTACCCTCCGCATTCGGCGGCTAAAGCGCGCCGCTCCACCTGCAGCACTTTGTGCCCCGAAAGGAAGCCGTTCAGCTCCGCCTCCAGGGCCGCATCCCCCTCCGCTGAAATTCGGAAAAATTTCAAGCCCACGCGGAGACCCTCGGATCCAAAAATCGTACGCCGCAAGAGGGGAAGTTTCCCCTCTTGACTCCCCTCTTCAAAGCCTCTGCGGCCTGCCCTTCATCCATGCTGGAGTTCCGCCAGCGGGTCCGCTCTCCGCTCCGCTCC
>JAFIGE010000180.1 GCA_020831585.1 Opitutales bacterium
GTGATGGGGTGATGGGGCGATGGGGTGATGGGGTGATGGGGTGATCCCGCGTTCTCGGGACTTCGCTGTGCTCAGGAGGGAGAGGAAGAGGGAGATGGAGTGATGGAGTGATGGAGGGGTGGGGCGGAAGGCATTTGTGTGATTTGTTTCATTCGGAGTTTCCCGAAAACCGGGCCCACGCGATTTTCCACTACGAATCACGCAAATTGAACGAATCGGATCCATTGTGCTCAGGAGGAAGAGGGATCGAAAACAGCCCTCAGCGGATTTTATCGATGGCGATTGCGATACCGAGACCGAGGGAGAGCGAGAGGGATGGTCTTGCATTTTTCGACAACGAGGGGGGCGGACGGGGGCAACGGGGTCGCGGGCCAAGGCCGCGCGATTACGGGAAGGGGGCCAGCGTGCGCGGTTGGGTTTAGACAAGCCCGCCCGTTCCTTTAATGGGAACGGGCGGGCGGGGTGGTGGCTGGATCTGTTTTTGGGCGACGGGGATTAGGCGTCTTCGGGGGAATCGTGGATGTCGCGCATCAGTTGCTCGGTGACCGCATCCCAGTAGCCGAGGGCGGCTTTCGCATCGATATGGAGGAGGTCGGCGAGTTCGAGGAAGCGTTGGCGGGCGCGGGTGTGCCAGGGGCTGTTATCCTCGCCCTGGGAAGCGTTCCCACAGAGGTAGTTGTAAAAGCCGCAGATCGGGCCGTGGAGCAGATCACCCCGTGCGCTGTTCAAGATGAGGGCGTAGCGCTCGCCCTGCTCGGCGAGAAGGTTCGTGATCATTTCGGCGGTGTTGCCGTCGGGTCCGATGGTCCAATCCCATTCGGGCAGGATTTCGGCCACGGGGCGGTTCGCTATTCCCGAGGCGTCGAGCAGTGCAATGACCTTCTCCGCATCGAACGCGGGGGTGGTCTCGAGGAGGAAGGCTGTGCCGAGAAGAACGCCTATGGATACGATCGGGCCGACCTCCTCCCAGAAGCTTTCAGGGTCACCGTTGACGCGCTCTTCGATGTCGAGCAGGCGCCTTTCAAATTCGGTCCATTCGAGGCCGCCGCTTTCGCCGCAGAGGGAGCGGTGGAGCTCGGTCGTGGCGAAGAGGCGAAGGCCCAGGGGCAGCCCGGCGGGGTAGTCGGGGTTGTTCAAATCCATAAAACGCCGTTTCCAGGCATCTTCGACCCCGTGCTCCACGGCACCCTCGGAAATGGCGAGGAGGAGGGACGCATCGAGGGTGGCACCGATAGGCGAGTAGCGACGGAAGGATTCCGCGATGGCGGTGGTTTCATCCCCGCAGGCGAGGAGTCCGTAGGCCGCCGCCTGATAGGCGCGAAAGTTTTCGACCCGCACGGCTTCGACGCGCTCACAGCCGCGCAGGGCGGCGTTGCGGCGGGCAAGGACCAAGCCCGAGCGGGGCTCAAGGGCCTCCCAAATGGCCGCCCCGAGGTGAAAGGCGAGGGCGCGCTCATTGGGGACCGCCGCGACGAGGCGTTGCTCGAAGAAGAGGTGAAGGGTCTCCCCGACACACACACCCGCCGGTGTGCGCAGCGAAAAGGCGGGCGAGCGGCTGATCCAGATCTCCACCTCGCGGGAGCCGCGCAGACGCTGGCGGACGAAGTGGAGAGCGCGGGCGAGGGGATGATCGCCCGTTGTCGGCACACGCCAGATCTCGTCCCGCAGGAAATTCAGAACGGCCTCGCCGAGGTCCCCGGATTCGCCAAGGAGGTTCTCGCCCAGAACCGTTTGGGCAAAGGCATGCTCGACGCCCTCCACGCTCCCGAGGGAGAGATCAGCGAGCGTGGGAACGCGGGTGAGGACATCGGCGGCGGGGATCATTGCGTTTGTTTTCATGGTCTGTATTCTATCAGAGAAAGGTGATTTTTAAAGATGAGTTATCGAGGGAAGCCTGACTTTGTAGTTGGGTTAAAGTTGGGCCGTCCGAGCGAGCGTTTGCAGCCCTTCGAGGACACGTATGCGGTGCAGAAGGAGCGATTGGAGGGTGTTTGCGCTCCGCTCCGGAGCATTGATCGCCCTGAGGGCGCGGGCGGCGAGGAGGGGGCCGTTTTGGAGAAGGGCGGCGTGGAGGAAGCAACTGCTGACCTGCTGGGAGAAAGGCGGGAGGGGAAGGTTCTGCACGGCAGGATGCTCCTCCAGACCAAAGTAGGTGGCTTGAGCGGTCATGACGAGGTGTTCCCAGGCGGCGGGATTGACGTCGTTGCTGAGGGCGGGCGCAAACACGCCTTCACTCAGAAGGTAAACGAGGGGCAGACGGTGTTCGCGGACGCTCTTCTCTTCGAAGCGGGTGTAGGGAATCGCGCGCTCAATCGAGCGGAGGGGTGGGGGACGCGGGCACATGTCATCTTCTGCGAGGGCACCTGCCCAACGATGAACGGCGGGGCGTTGGAGAGAGCGGTGGAGTTTTCGGTTGGCGACGGCACGACGGATGAAGTCCTCCAGAGGAATGCTCTCCTCCCCGGAGGCCTCGGTCGATGGGGTGGCTTCCTCCGTGGTCTCCTCGGTGGATAGGCGATGCAGCTCGTCGCAGGCCATCCAGGCTTCATCGAGGCGAAGGTGCGTGGCCACCATTGCCCGCGCTTCGACGAGATCGACGAGGTGGTCGTTGGATGGAGCGGTTGGGTCCTCCGCCGTCGAACGGGGCAGGGGAAGGCAGATCCGCTCGATCCTGGGGGCAATCGCGTCGCGGCGGACGAGGTCGTCGCGACCCTCCTGAAAAAAGAGTTGGAGGTAGAGGGCCAACTCCTCCGCTGGCGGCGTCGGAAAGAGGGGGTGGAGAACACCATCGAAATCATCGACATGGTAGGTGTGCCCATCCTCATGGAGGAAAAGCAGGGCGATGCCCGCTTCCTCTGAGGCAGAGGACGTGAATGTGAGGCTTTCGGGATTCCACCAGTGAATTTGCGGCGCTGTAAGGGCGATGAGGCGGCCTGGTTGCTCCCAGGCCACGGTAAGGCCTGACGAGTAAGGAAATCCCACCGAGTCGTCGCCGAAGAACCCGTCAAGGTAGTCTGCGGCGTCATGACTGCCGACCTCGAGGTTGGGGAATCGTGTATTGAGCAGAGCGACCGCAGCGGCGGCACACGAATCTGCGGAATATGGTTGGTTTGTTTTTGTCATCGACATGATCCTATCAAAAACTCATCAACTTTTCCATGCCGAAAAACACAGATAGCCAAACTAAGGAGTTGGGTTTGGATAATCCGTCCAATCACGAGTTGTTCCGGCGGCGCGGGGTTTCCCTGGACCGGCTCCGCTCGTTTTGCCTCGTCGTGAAGGCGGGTTCCATTGTCGGTGCGGCGGAGGGCGATATCCCGACGCAGACGCTCTACAGCCGCCAGATCGGGGAGTTGCAAACGGCCCTCGGTTTTCCCCTGTTTTCAAAAGAGGGCCGCGTTCTCAAGCCGACGCCGGAGGGCTTGCGCCTCGCCAATATCGTCGAGGGCTTCTTTGGTGCCGTGGCCGAGGAGGTGGCCGATGCCCGCAGCGCGCGGGTGCCCCTCAACATCGGTTGTGGCGATGCGGTGACCCGCTGGATACTGGGCCCCACGCTCCCGCTCCTGACCAAGCGCTTTCCCAATTTTGAATTCAACGTGGAGCACGGATCGACGACGACAACGATTGAAAGTGTGCGCCGGGTCGTCTGCACATGGGAATTGTCCATCATCAGGCGGACACCAGTGGTCTCGAGCGCGTGAAAATGGATTCTCTTGATTTTGCCCTCTTCTATCCACCTTCCGCGATGGACCTGTCCACGGTGAAGGCGCGGCGGGCCTGCCGTGAAGCGGTCCCGTTGCTCTCGCTGAGCGGAGTGGGGAACTACGCCCGCGAAGTGGAGCGGTTGGCGGACGTGCTGGAGGTGCGGTGGACGGTGCGTGCGCGGCTCACCAGTCTGGTCATGCTCGGAGAGTTGGCCAAGCCGATGGGCTGTGCCGTCTTTCTGCCGATTCTGGCGGAGCCGTTCATGCGGGAACAGGGTTTCGCGATGGTGCGCCAGTCCAATTTCAGCGGCCTCACGCGCAACTACTCGGCCGTCTACGATCCGCGCGTGGCCCGGATGCAACAGAACATCGGGGAGTTCGCCCGCGCCCTGCGCCATCAGTTTGGCTCGCACAGCAGCTCTCGCTGAGGGGGAGAGGAAGCGGGATGATTCGGAGCAAGTGATGGAGTGATGAAGCGTTGGATACGGAGGGATGGAGAAACGGAGGGATGGAGAAATGGAGGGATGGAGAAACGGAAGGATGGAGAAATGGAGGGATGGAGCGTTGGAGTTGTGAAGGGATCCCGCGTTCGTGCATGTGTGTTCGCGGGACTTCGCTGCCCTCGGGGGGGAGTTGGAGTGGTGGAGTCTTGGAGTGGTGGGCAGTAGCTGCCAGACCTCTGGTCGGCAGATTTGCGGCAGGAGTGGTGGAGAGGGATCCTGTTTGAACGGGATTTTGCAGCTCTCAGAGGAAGACGAAGAGGAAGACGAAGATGGGGAGGAGGTTACCTTTTGGGTTCGACGACGCCGAGGATTTGGCGGGCGCGGGTGCAGGCGAGGAGGAACTCGCTGCGGTTGTGGCGGGGGGTGTCGATGAGGATGACGGCGAGAAAATCGAGGCCTTTGGCGCGGTTGAGGGAGAGGTAGCGCAGGGTGTTGTGGGGGAGGGGTTCGGCGTTGGCGGGTTCGGCAATGGGCACCCGATAGTCGGCGAGGGGATAGCTGGCGAGTTGGGTGCAGGTGCTGAGGGTGCTGTGTTCGAGGCGGCTGCGCTGACCGAGGAGGCAAACGTCTTTGAGATTGCAGAGACCGGCTTTGAACCAGCCCCGGAGGATTTCTTCGACGGCCTTTGCGGTGTCTTCGGGGGAGGCTTGGCGGAGTTCGACGGCGGGGCCTTCCGGGGCGCGCTCGTGCGGGATGAGATCGGCCACGAGGGGGTGGGAGGGATCACCCGCCGCCTCGCGGAGAAAGGCGAAAAGGGGGCGGGTAAAGCGCACGGCTTGGTCGAGGTGGACAATAGCGGGCTGGGAGAGGACGGGCACGAGGTCGTCGATATGAAATTGCTCCGGACGAAAGCTGGGACGTTGCGCGGGATCGAAGAAGACGGCGGCGCGGGCGGCCGGTCCGGTGCGCAGGAGCCGCAGAAGAAAGGTCCACCAACCGGGTTGGTCGGGGGCCGCCGGGATTTCATTGGGGAAACGGGTATCGAGGTCCTGCCCTTCATCGACGACGAGCGCGTCAAAGCGGGGCGTGATGAGGTTTTCGCTGACGGCGAGGTGAAGGTAGCCGGGGAGGTCGACATCGTAGTATTGCGAGCGTTGATGGTAATCCTCCGGAGCCTGGTGCTCGATGCCGACCTCGGCCAAGGTCCGGGCCGCGAGGTGTTCCCAGGTGGCGACGGTAATGCTGCCCTGGTCGGGTTTGAGGCGCGCCGCCATGTCGGCAAGGAGGCCTCCCAGGGCCAGGTTGTAGCAAACAAAGAGGACATCGTTTCCGCCATCGGCTTCGGCAAAGTGTTTGGCGGTTTGCAGAGCCATAAACGTTTTGCCTGTGCCCGGCCCCCCTTTGACAAGGAGTTGGCGGTTGGGCCAGACGCGTTTGAGCAGGTTCATTTCCGTGCCCTTGTAGCGGGCGAAAAGGCGTTCGGAATCGCGGATGAAGAGCTTCAGGCTCTCCGGTTTGATACCCTTGGCAAAGGTCTTGAGAAAGAGGCTTCGGCTTTCCGTGCAGCGGTTTTCGACCTTGGCCGCGTTGCGTTGCCACCAGGTGCCGAAATCTCCGAGGCCGCGATGATCGAGGACGCGGTCCGGCGGGATGCGGTCGACGGCATCGTTGCCGGGCAGGAGGTGCAGGTTGGGGAGGGCGAAAGCGCGGTGAACAAAGGGAGCGGTGGACCCGGCGGCGGTGGCTTCGAGCATGCGCAGGGCGGCTTTCCACTCGGCCTCGAGCTGCTCAACCGGATCGCTCCCGTTCTCGTTTTCCCAATAACCCGTCAAGGCGAAGGAGCGCATCTGGGTGCCCTTGACCTCCAGGACGAGCACGTGCCCGCCGGGGCCGAGGATCAGAAAATCGCCCTCGCGGACGGCCCCCGCGTTGTCCTCGTAGAACCAGCCCCACCGGATGGTCCAGTTTTCGCCGAGGGCGTTGAGGGCGTCGGCAACGAGCCGTTCATTCGGATCGGCCTGTTCGGGCGGGCGCTGGTAAAACCATTGGGGCATGGAAAAAGGAAAAACCGCACGATCTGGCTTTGGCAAGTGTGGGCAAAACGGGTCGAAATGCCGGTGAGCGCGGGTGGGGGGCGGCGACCGCAGTCATGAAGAGAGGGCTCCCGCGTTCGCTGGACTTTCCATCAAGGGCGCGGGCGGCCCGCGAAGGCATTTACCGCGCTCCCCCAAAGGAACGGATTCCCGGGGGAAAATAACGGTGTTCGAATTCTCTGAAGTGACCCTCCAATTTCGTCTTCCCCGTCTTTCTCAGGAGGTCGTCGAGAAGATCCTCAAGGAAAACCAGGCGGCAGCGCTTCTGACCGGCGTATGAGAGGTATTCCTTCCTTGCTCCTTTCACGGCTTCCACAATTTTGCGATTCCCCTTGGGCACGAGGAAGACGACATGCGAGTTCTCACGGATATGGACGAGGTTGCGCAGGATCTGGTAGTTGCCCAGGAACTCTGTGCAATCGATGCTCTTGTCCTGGCGAAAGAACGAATGCGCCTCCTCCAGCAGGGGTTTATAGACATCGGAAAACTGGTAATTCGGAGAAATTCGTGGAAACACCCATTGTCGAAAAGGTGTGTCGGCATAGAGCAGACATGACTGGGCCGCGGAATCCAAAGGGGCGCACGCTTCCAGCGTGCCAGCAGTGAACCCGCTTTCGTCCCGGATGCTTTCAAGCTGGAAGCGTGAGCCCCTTCACTGCAAAGGGAATCGGATTCCTTTGCAGTCATAAGTTCTGCGTCGTTCGCACCCATGAGCATTCTTTTCAAAGAAATCTCCGAAGAGCCGATCTTCGCTCCCATTCTTAAAATTTCCCGGAATTGGGTTCTCTCATGAATCGATTGTGAACACGAAAGGCGTCGGGGAAAGAACAAAGCGCCCCAGTGTCAACGGGGAAGGCTTTCTCAATGAGGAACAGCCCCGTCCCTTTGAGTGCAGCGATGCTCCATGGCGCGGTGCCACGGTTGGACAAATCGCTCTCCAAGGGAGCCTACGCCTATTGCGGCGGAATAAATGCTCTCACAGCACCTCGAATTCGGGAAATCGCTTCACCGCACGGTCGAAGGTCTGGGTTTTCACCGCGCCCGCCCGGCGGGCGGCCAAGCTGATCAAGTGCTCGGGGAAATCACCCTTGGTCCGGGTGCGTTCGAGGGCGAGACGTGCATCGGCACCGGACTGAAATCCGAAACGCGCGTCCTCGGTCAAGGCCAGCAAAGTCGCGCAGACCGCGTCGGCTTCCAAGCCATAGCCGTGCTGCAGGACCCAAAAGCTCTCCACCAACGTCACATCGGCGATCCAAACCGGTGCCCCCCGGCGGGCAGCCAGCTCCAGTTCGCGGCGGACGACTTTCAGCTGTACGGGATCATCTTCCACGAGATGCCGAACCAGCAAATTCGTGTCCCACGCCTTCATGCTTGGCGGCGTTTCCAGGAAGCCACCGCCCCCTCACCAACGGCCGCCGCCATCGCATCGGCGGAAAGGGCCTTCGACCCATTTCCGAGGAGATAAGGCACGGCCGCGCCATCCGACTTTTTATCACCAATCTTTCGGACAAGAAAGGCGCCCCCCTCCGAGCCAGCCTCGAAAGCCAAACGGTCACCCTTGTGCAGGTTCAATGAGCGCCGGACTTTTGCGGGAATCGTGATTTGGTGTTTGCTCGTGACGTAAGCCGTATCCATACCTTACTTTTTACGGATTCGAAAGGCCTGTCAAGCGGCGACAATCCTTCCATTTCGCTTTTCACATTACTCCACTTAACCACGTCATACCACCTCACGCTATGCACCCGATGGTTGGCCGCACAACCTGCACCTGGCTAGGCGGAGGCAATGAAGGGGTTGACGATGCGGAGCGGTTGGAGTGAGAAGCCGTGCTGCAAATTTTTGGAGAAAAGGGTTGGGAGATCACAGGTTGATACTGCTCAAACAGCTCGCGGGCGCGGAGGCTTTTGACCCGATCCTCCGGTGCCAATGAGTAAGCGTAGAGAAAGAGATGGGTGTCGAAAAAAGCCGTCTCAAGCATGGCGATCGTGGAGGGCGTCCCGGTCGATCCGGCCAACCGGTTCGTGGGGCGCACGCCCCGCGTCCATGCGCCGGAAGTGCTCGCGCATGACCAGTCGGTGAGGTTCGCGAGCATCCAGAGCGATGGGAGCGCCTTCCTCTTCATTCCGCAGAGCCGCCTGCAAGGCGGCGCTCTCGCGAAGTCCTTGAGCTTCAGGCCACTGGCCGCAGCCGATGCCTTGACCCGGCGGAAGAGCGGGTCGGGAAGGTCGATCGTGATACGCATGCGATGAAATTGTGCTGTTGTGGTCTTGTGTCAAAGGGGCAGCGAAAGCGCTTTCTCCAACCCTCCGCCTTTCAGGGGGCGCGGTTCAGCTCTGGCTCGAAATCGACGGAGCGAAGCGGAGATGGCGTAGCAAAACAAAATCGGAATCGAATCGACAACGGAGTCATTCAATTTGGAGACCCGATACCGATGCGGGGGACGTTTGGACCTTAAAAGGGAGTGCCATAGATCATTTACCAACTACGCCTGCATGGCGTCAACCGGACCCCACCGCCCCCGGATCTCCCGGCGGCTGCCAAGTCAAAGCAGGGCCGCAGTGCCGCTTTTGATTTGCGCAGGGTTGCCCGGTGTTTAGATTCGTTTCATGAAATCCGAAGAGCTTCTCAAACGCATCACCCTTTCCCCGAACATTTGCCACGGCAAACCGTGCATCCGGGGGCTTCGCTATCCTGTGGAGTTCATTCTGGAACTGTTGAGCGGTGACACCACCGAAGCGGATATCCTTGCTGACTATCCGGATCTTGAGCCCGAAGACATCCGGGCCGTGCAGGCCTACGCCGCCCGCATGACCAAACTCAAAACCTTCCTGCCCATCCCGGCGGCATGAAATTCCTCGTTGATGCCCAGCTTCCCAAGCGGCTCGCCCTTCAACTCAATCAACTCAGCCACGACGCGCGGCACACGCTCGACCTCTCTCTCTCTCTCTCTCTCTCTCTCGGCAACCATACCAGCGATGACGAAATCGCCCGCATCGCCTTGATTGTGGATGCACTCCACCAATCCAACCTCGTCGAACTGAATCAATCTGGTCTCATGGTGCATGATGCCTGATGCGGTGCGTGCTACCCACTCACGAGGCCCAGAAATACTCCCAAATCCGCACGGTGGCGAGGGTGTC
>JAFIGE010000181.1 GCA_020831585.1 Opitutales bacterium
ACTACTTTATTCGACCGTGAAAAGACGACATTTATTTTTGAGTGACTCCTTAGGCACGAAATGGGCCTCAGTTGAGAAAGTAGGGCTAATTTCGGCTATCGTCATGCGTTACCCGAGTTGTTCGCAAAGAACTTCAGAAAAATTTAGGACATCTGTCGAATATCCGTGAGCTTTTGGGGAACTGGATGTGGAGAACTGGGTATCGACGGTGGAGTGCATGGGTACGAAAGAGTCCGCCGGGGTGGCCGGCGGGCGGGTTGCTGCACGTTGGAAGCGTGCGCCCCATCGAGGGGGACTACCAGTTGGCGTCGTCCAGGTGGTGGGCGTGCGCGGGGGTGTATCCGGTGGAGTAAAGGGCGGGGAGGTTCGGCTTTCTTGGGTGCGGTTATAGATGTCGTCGAGGAATGAGCGGGTTGCTCGGCGTTTGGCGTTTCCGCGAATAGCCAGCCCTTGTGCGTGTGACGGAGTTTTCGTTTACCCATGCGGCTCCATCCGAAGGACGTTCGGCATCTGCCCATCGTTTTGGAGTTCGAAAATCCTTGGGGTTCGAATATCAACCGTGCGTTGCGTCAATAAAATTTGGGTGTCTCGTTTTCAATTTCTCTGCCGCCGATTCTCCCGGACGCAATCCCACAAAAAAACCGCCCCTGAAACCAGGGACGGTTTGAAATAGCAGAAAAACCTCAACGCGGGATCAACGGCGTCGGCGATAGAGCACGAAGCCCAATCCGAGGATGCCGAAGAGCAGGGCGTAGGTTCGCGGCTCCGGGATCACTGTGGGATTCGAGAAATCCGCACTCGGCGTGAGCGTTCCGCGGTTGTTAAAGACCAGACCCAGCCAGACAATGCTGTCGCTACCATCTATATTTGGAGTGAAATCGACGGAGACGGTTCCGTCCGTGGTGGCGAAAATCTGCGTAAATCTGAACTGTGTGCGCGTTGTCAGAGTGGGCGGATCAGCTGCGAACGTCTTGACCATGAGGTAGCCGATACTGGTCCCTGGAAAAACCACATTGGAAATATCCGCGCTGAAGGTGTAGGTCACTCCGGCTGAAAAGACCCCTTCAAACTGCTGATAGAAGTTGGCAATGGTCACGTTTGTCCCCGAATTGCTCGGCATGGCAAAGGTGGCCACTGGTGCCGCTGAAAAGTCGACGAACGTATTGATGTCCCCGGCTCCCAGTGGACCTCCGGAATTGTTCTCGAGCGCGATCGCCCAGTTGCTTTCGGGCGGGATGTCGCCGAAGTCAGAATTGAGAAAAACAATGGAACCAACGAGGGGAGACATGGGCAGAAGCCCGAGAGCAAGCAGCTTTAGCAGTTTCATAGAGTTTTGATTGGAGGGTGAAGCAGAACTCCCTGGCCTGTCATGGAAAGGGATAGGCATAATCCTGCATGAAAATGTATTTGCATTGCAACAAAAAAAAACGCTCTGCCGTGAAGGAAAAATTCCGGAGAGCATCCCCTTGCTGTCCCCGATCGGCTCAACAAGGCCCTTGAAAGGCCGAAAAAGGGGTTTATTGGGGGAACGACGGACATCCAGGAAGAGCGTTTTTCAGAAAATCGCTGCCTCCGGCCACGTTTTCCGTTTGACAAGGGCGAGGCTGTAGGGAATGCATATTAATGAATCAGAAATCTTGGTTCAAAATTACCCCCCCCCTCAACCCGGAATACCGGTATCAACACCACCCCCTATTTCACGACGGATTCGGCTGCATCCCTGTTGTTGGCGCTGGCCGCGCTTGGCCGCAAACTGATGGGCAATCGCTGCCCGGGAATGGATGCGGTCGCAAATTTTTTCGAGCGACCGGACGGCGGCTGGTGCGGATGAAGAATAGTCCAGAAACCAATATGTATATGAATGCAAAGATACTTAGCCTCGCGATGCTCTTGCTCGCCGGATCCGCCGCTCACGCCTCCGTGGTGTGGCAGGATGAATTTAACGGTCCAAGGATCGATACCGACACCTGGGTGTGGGATGTGGGTCAGCATGGTTTCGGCAACGGACAGCTCGAATACAATACCTCACGGGCGAAGAATTCATACATTGAAAATGGGAATCTCGTCATCGAGGCCTTCCGCGAAGACCACTTTGGCATGGCCTTCACCTCGGCCCGGCTGAACACGCAGGGTCGCTTTGCCTTCAAATACGGCACTCTTGAAGCCCGTATCAAAATGCCCGATACGGCTAACGGGCTGTGGCCCGCCTTCTGGATGCTCGGGAACAATTTCCCCGGTGTGCCCTGGCCCGACGCGGGCGAGATCGACATTGTCGAAATGGGTGCGGCGAGCGGCATCGCCGAGGGGAAGCAACAGCAGCGTATCAACAGCGCCATCCATTACGCCAACAGCGCCGGTGACTATGAATACGTCGCCGCCTGGTATGATGCGCCCTTTGACCTGAGCCAGGATTATCACCTCTACAAAGTGGAATGGACTCCGGAATCTCTCAGTTTCTATCTGGATGATGTTCTTTTCGCCAGCTGGGACATTACGGCGAGCCACTTCACCGAGTTTCACCAGCCGCACTTTATCATCCTCAATCTGGCCGTGGGCGGATGGGACGACAGCTACACAGGCGTGACCACACCGGCCGGTGTAACGGCCCTGCCCACGCCAGGTTCCAGCGCCCGGATGTATATTGACTGGATCCGGCTGGAAGAGAATCCCTACACGGAGATTTTCCTGGGCGCGGATACCGAAGAGACCGGTAATTTTGGCGTCTTCACGGAGACCACACCAGTGAACAACGCCCTTGTTTTCGGGGACGATTCCGCCCCGGATTTTGTTTATGGACCCGAGGCGGCCCTCTTCACCTGGAACAACATGACCGAGTCAGCGGTGTCGGCGGAACCTTCCGAGGGAAGCGAGGCCTGGACCTTCGATATCGGGGCAGCCGACTGGTTTGGGATGGGGGTCTTTCTCCCCAACTTCCGCAATATGAAAAACTATTCGGATGGATTCCTCCACTTTGATATCAAGACGACTTTGACCAGTGATATAAGGATCGGCATCAAAAGCTCCCGCGGGGGCGAATCCTGGCAAGCGATCGGCACCGACGGGACGACTGGCCCCGGCTTTGCCCGCGACGGCCAGTGGCATACGGTCAGCGTCCCGTTAAATGGTTACAGCAACATTGATTTCAACACCATCCACCAGATTTTCATGATTGTCGGCGAGCCGGCCTCAGCCTCCACAACCCTGGCCATCGACAACGTCTATTGGGAACCGAGCGTCGAACGGCCCAGGCCGTCGAGCGGCAATTTCGGCGTCTTCACGGAGACACCGGAGCACCGGACCGCGGGCTCATTTGAGTTGGGCGTCGACGGTGAGTTTTTCATCTGGGGCGAGACGCTCGTTCCGATTGCGCAGGATCCCTACGAGGGTGAAGAGAGCCTGAGCTTCACCTCCGCACCGGGTCTGCAATGGTTTGGCGCGGCCTTCACCTCCGCCGTCAAATACGACCTCTCGGCCTGGGATACGCCCAACGCCACCCTGAACTTCTCCATGCGGACCACTTCGACCGCGACCTTTTACATCGGCATGAAAAGCGGCAATCTCATCGGCCCCCCGCCTGTCTGGGGCGGAAACAACGACGGCCCGGACGGCGTCGGACAGGTGTGGATCAAGTTCGCGCCGGGGAGCGACCCTTATGGGTTTGTTCGCGATGGCAACTGGCACGCCATCGAAATCCCCATCGAGGACATTGTTGGCGATACCGACCTTTCCCAGGTCAACGTGCTCTTCCAGATTCTGGGGGTCGATGGAGCCATCTCCAACATTGAGTTGGACGATATCTACTACGCGGGCGGCCGTGCCTTCGAAACGATCATTGTTCCCTCCATTGTTGAGCGGGGCGTGGGCCTCAGCTGGCCCTCGACCAATGGGTCGATGTATGTTGTGCAATGGGCCACCGAACTCGGCCCCGAGGAAGTCTGGCAAAGTCTAACCGATCCCATTGAGGGCGATTGGACCCGGAAAACCGTCTTTGATTCCCTCGAATCCGGAGAGCGCAAGTTCTACCGCGTCATGGAAATGCCGTGAACCTTCCCGACTCCCTGAATTTTAAACCATCTGAGCCAGTGGCTATTATGAAACTTTTTAAAAACACCCCATCCACCCTCGCCGCCCTGACTGTCAGTCTGGTCCTGCTGGGGACAACCGGCATCGCCCATGCCGCCATTCTTGCATACGAACCCTTTGATTATCCGCTCGGTGCCCTCAACGGGGGCACCCCCACGACCGCCACCGGCACGCCCACGGCAACGACCGGCGGGGGCTTCCGGGACACCTGGTTTTCCGGTGGAGCCGGCACCATGATTGTCGAAGGCCTGACCTACCCCGGTCTGCAGACTTCGGTGAATGCCTTACAGTGGAGCCCGAACGTGGCTTTTCACGGTCTGAATCTCGCCAGCCCCCTGCTGCCCGCCAGCACCCCCACGGTGTATGTGAGTTTTCTCTACAGAGCGCCCTCCTATACCGCCAACAAAGCGGGTTTTGCGGTGGATAACGGTGCCGGTGCCAATCAGGGATACTACATGGGCATGACCGCGCCCGGCGTTTTTGGCGTGGCCACCGTCGTCAACGGGAGCGGAACCGTCCTCGGAACGGCCAGCGAGAGCATCAGCTTCAACACGACCTATCTTGTCGTCGTGAGATTCGACGCGAATGCTGGCGGCACTTACTACCAAAGCGGGAGTATCTGGATCAACCCCACGCCCGGCGGTCCCGAGCCTGCGGCCAGTGGCACGTTTACCGGCACCTACACCGCCATGAACCGTATCCAGACTTTCTTGACGGCAATGGGCGGTTCGACCGTCACCACCGATGAGATTCGCTTCGGCACCACGTGGGCGAGTGTGACCCCCGCCAGTGGAGCCACCGCTCCCTCTACACCAACGGCTTTGCAGGTCGATTCGACCGGCATCAACACCGTGAACCTGAGCTGGACCGCTGCCACCGGCAGCCCGATCAGCTACAACGTGAAGCGCGCGACCTCCAGTGGCGGACCCTACGTGACCGTGGGCACCACCACCGCACCCACCGTCACCTTCACCGATACCGTGACCGGCGGCATGACCTACTACTATGTCGTCTCAGCCGTGAGCGGGGGCGGTGAGAGCGCCAACAGTTCGCCCGTCTCCGCCACGCCCGCCCTCGGTTTGCCCGACGCCCCCACCGGCCTCGTGGCCACCGCCGGCGATGGTCAAGTGGGCTTAAACTGGACCGCCCCGGCCATCGGCAACCCAACGAGCTACAATGTGTGGCGGTCAACCGTCTCCGGCGGACCTTACACCGGCATTGGCACGGCCACTGCCCCCGCCACAAGCTTCAACGATACAACTGTCGTGAACGACACGACCTATTACTATGTCGTCACGGCCGTGAACGCGACCGGGGAAAGCGCGGATTCTGTCGAGGTGCAGGCCACGCCCGCTGTTTTCAGGGGCATTTATGAGCCCTTCGATTACCCCATCGAGGATAACCTCCTCAGCGGCACCCCCTCCACCGCCGAAGGATTTGGTGTCTGGACTAATGGAGTCGCCGGTTGGATCACCACCGGGTTGACCTACCCCGGCCTGCCGACGTCGAAAAACGCCATGCGCAGCCCCGCCGGGCGGCAATCCGTGAGCCTCGATACGCCCCTTTCCAGCGGAACCAAGTGGATCAGCTTCCTCTTCAACACGAGCCCCGGAAATCCCGGGGGGAACATCAACGGCGTCTACTTCCTCAATGGCGGCACCGGCCTCTTTTTCGGCTTCGGTCTCGACCCCTTCTCCGCCACGCAAGGCTATTTCGGCCTGGGCTCCACCAACACTGTGGGCACCGCCCCCCAGGGCGCGACTTTGCTCACGAGAGCAGGTCTGGGCACCTATGGCGCGACTTACCTGATCGTCCTGAAAATTGATTTCAACACCTCCGGCAGCAACGACACCATTACGGTATACGTGAACCCGACGGCCAATCAGCCCACCCCCGGAGTCACCCCCGCCGCGACCTTCAGCGGCTTCAATGTCGGGACCATCACGGGGGTGGGGATGAATGTTCAGGGTGGGGGAGAGATCACGGTCGATGAGATCCGTATTGCCGATACCTACGTGGATGTCGTCGATGCCGTCGTCATACCGCCCAATGTGCCCACGGGGCTCATCGCCACCGCCGGGAACAACGCCATCTCCTTGAGCTGGACCGCCGCCACCGGCGGCACCCCCACCGGCTACAACGTGAAGCGCGCCACCGACCCCGCCGGGCCTTTCACCCTCATCGGCAGCACGACCGCCCCGACGGCAACTTACACCGATCCGGTCCTCGGCGGCATCACTTATTACTACGTGGTTTCGGCGATCAACGCCATCGGGGAAAGCGCCGACAGTTCCGTCGTTTCCGCTGCGGCCATCCTCGCAGCCCCGGCCGCGCCCCGCGGACTCTCCGCCCAGGCAAGCGATTCGCAGGTTTCCCTGAGCTGGTCGGCCACCACCTTCGCGTCCAGCTACCAGGTCAAACGGGCCTCCAGTTTGGCCGGGCCCTTTACTCCAATCGGGACCACCTCCGGTCTGACCTTCGTGGATACCGGCGTCATCAATGCCCAGACCTATTACTACGTCGTTGCCGCAATCAATGCCGGCGGGGCCAGCCCCGACAGCTCAGTGGTGAGCGGCACCCCCATCGGACCGCTGCCTTTCATCCTCGAAATTGAACCGGGTGTCGGCATTAGCTGGTTCGCCAGCCAGGGGGCCACCTACCAGGTCCAATGGGCCAGTGAAGATCTCGGACCGGACGACACCGAATGGAACGACATGGGTAGCCCCATCCCCGGCAACGATTCCACCATGACCGTCTTCGATCCCGCCGCCCCTCCGGGGAATATCTATCAGGTCATCTCCTACTGAGGGGAGGGCGTGTTTTCGCTGCGGGTTATACCCTCGTGAAGACAAAATATGCGAGAATATGCAAAAGTTTAGGGGGGTTGTTTCCCCTCGGAATAACTGAGAGATGGGGACAGCAGAAGGCGTTGAATTTATAACGGATCCTACTGCAAATGAAATGGATAAAATCTTTTGAAATTTAAAATCGATTTTAATTGACATTCGGATTTGTCAATCGTTCATTCAAATCCGCTCTTGTATGCATTAATATGCAAGAATAAACAAAGATTGGGAAACCTCACAAAAAATACATCATATGAAAAAACTACTCCTATCATTAATGGTCGCAGCTCTCCCGGCCTCATCGCTCGTCGGAAACATCGTCCTTAACCCGGACTTTAATACCGGCACAAACAACCTCGATAGCTATGAGGCTTTTGCCGAATGGTTTCAACCTGCGGGACCTGCGGGTTTCGCGTCCGCCTGGGCCCTGGCGGACGCTCCCGTGACAGCCGACGGCTCGGGCACGGCGGTCTTCCGTATGAACACACAGCTCGCCCTCGCCGACGCTTTTTGGACCGGTGCTGAGCAAGTGATGACGTTCCAACAGAACTTCGCACCGGGACCACTGTATAGCGAGATCATCCAATTCACCGGAGTTGCCATCGTGACCGAAGCCTACGCGCCGGGCAATCTTGGCGAAGCTTTCATCCAGTTCCTCGATACGGGTTGGAACTCGGTGTTTTATGCACCGATCGATGTCTCCACACTGGGACCATCGGGAGTGTTTAGCATCACCGCAACGGTTCCGGCAAGCGGCCTGAACCTCGTTCAAATCGGCTTCCGGAACACGGGTATCGAAGGAACCGCCGGGGAGATGACGGTGTCAGACCTAAGCCTTGTCATAATCCCCGAGCCCCGCACGTATGCGTTGCTTTTCGGTCTCTTTGGTTTGGGTGTCGTCCTCTACCGCCGCCGTCGCCGATAGGCCCTCTGGGTTGTCTGCTCACCCACTATTAACTCCACCGCCCCTGAGCCATCAGGGGCGGTTTTTTATTCATTCTCCCTTAGGGAAACGGGGTTGCTGTCATTCTTTTCGAGGGCCGCAACTGTTATTTGGGGTGCGGCGACGGGTCTTCAGCTCCGATAAGCGCTGGGGCACCGATGCTAAAGATCATGTTCCGAAACCCCAGGAGGGAGCCACCCTTCGTTTCCATTCCTCCCGCCCTCGCGGCGGCGGAGTTGGCGGCATGGGAAGGGCATTTCCGGGCCGGACTGGACTTCGAGGGCCGGGGTTTGACCGAAGAAGCGCTCGGGGCCTACAAGGCAGCGGCGGCGATTGAAAGTGAACATGCCGAACTTCAGTTCCGCCTCGGAACCGGCCATCTGGCCCTGGGCCGGGCGGACGAAGCGGCGGCAGCCTTCACGCGGGCGCGGGATCTCGACGCGCTTGCCGTGCGTGCCGATACGCGGATCAACCGCATCATCCGCGATGCCATCGAGCACTTTCAGGGACAGGACCTGATGGGATTGGATGCCGACACCATCCTCGCCGGACAGACGGCCGATGGCCTCACCGGACTGGAGACCTTTTACGAGCACGTCCACTTCACCGTCGAGGGTAACTTCAGGCTCGCCCGGTTGATGGCCAACATGATCGGCCAACGGCTCCTTTCTTCCCCGGGGCAAGTGCGCGATGCGGAAACCGAGTTTCAAGCCTGTGCGGAGAGGCTCGCCTTCTCCCTGTGGGACCAGAAGCGCGTCTGGAACGTCGCCCTTGAGCGCATATCGGTGCCCACCTTCACGGCCCAGTCCAGCCACGCAAGCACGATCGAATACTTCCGGGAGCGCATGCTCGAAGTCGACCGAAGAACCACCCGGGCCTCCTGGGGGGAAGTCCAGCGCGACTACGAGCGCGCGCTCCGTCAGCGTCCGGACGACACCCTCATCCGGTGGAATTACGCACAGTTTCTCGAGCGCTCGGGCCGGATCCCCGAGGCCATTGTCCAGGGACAGGCCATTTGCCAGCGCCTCCCGGACAATGCCTGGCCTCACTACTTTGTCGGTTCCCTCATGGCAAAGCAGGGGCGCATCCGCGAAGCCATCCACTACCTCGAAAGGGCCCTGCGCATCCAGCCGGATGTCCCCTTCGCCCAAGAGGAGTGGGACCGCATCAACGCCGCCTTTCCCATCACAGGGTAAGAGCTACCCGGGAAGGGTAGGATCTGAACAGCGCCCGTGCCCAAGGTGGCGTGTCCGCTCGCGGACGCCCGGTCGGGGCCACCCCATCACCCGCCCGCTTACACAACGCCCTCTGCTAAATTAACGACGTCGTCAATTTTTCTTGAGTGTTGGCCATGGGTGTGCTGGGGTGGCTTATGCTTCGAAACATCACACCCCGTTCGCGGAAGCGTCGGCCGCGGGCGATTTTGA
>JAFIGE010000182.1 GCA_020831585.1 Opitutales bacterium
AGTCCCAGTTGTCCGCCGCATAGAGCCCCTCGAAGAGCGGACGATTGGCCTCGAACAGTTCCTTGAGGGTGTCGAGGAAGAGGCTTTTTCCGAAGCGGCGGGGGCGGGAGAGGAAGTAGTATTTGCCCTCCGTGGCCAGACGCACGGCATAGCCGCTCTTGTCCACATAATAGTGCCCCCCCTCGCGGATCTCGCGGAGATTCTGGATGCCGATGGGGAGCTTTTTGCGCGGCAGGCTCATGATGGGCCATCAGACTCGGCGAAGCGCGCGGTTCTGGCAAGACCCTTCCCCGTCCCCGTCCCCGCCCCGGGTCACGGGCGTCATCACGAAGTTTGTCAGACACCGCGAGTGCGCCGTTGGCGTCCCGCCTTCAGGCGGTCCCGGCACGGCGAATCTGCGAAGACCGGGGACAGCGGGCGGGCGGGATTCCAGAGCGGCGTGCCGGGAAGGTCAACGAATTCCGGCCCCAATGCCACGGGTTCCGCGGCTGAAGCACGCGGCTCCTTTGCGCCTTTTCCTTTACCCTATTGCAACGTTTCAATTTCTTGCCGCTTGCCCGCCCCAGCGCCGGAGACGATCTTCTTTCCAGATGCCTCCGATTTCCCGAAAACACGCACCCGACCCACCGGCTGTGCGCGGGTCTCTACTTTTTCCGAAACTCCCACAAATGCTCCTCCGCACGCTCCTGATCCTTCCCTTTGTCTTCGCCCTGAGCGGCGCGGAGGCCGCCAAAAAACCGCTTCTTTCCGCTGATTTGAAGCTCACGGACGACTCCCTTGTGCTCTCCTTTCCCACCGACGAAAACCTCGGCTATCGGATCACCGGCTCGCGCAACCTCTCCGAGTGGGAACTCCTTGCCGACGTCTCCGGATCGGGGGAAACCGTCACCCTGCCCTACCCGCTGAGCGGCCTCACACTACCCTACTTCTTTCGCGTGCACACCGAGACCCCGGAACCGCCCCCGGAACCCTTCGATATTCAGCTTGTCCAGACACATGCGCAAAACCTCGACTATGCGCGCATCCGCTTCCGCACCACCGCAGCCGCCTTTGCGTCCGTCGACTGGGGCCTCGACCCGGAGAATCTCGAGCACAGCGCCCCATTCGAATCGGACGAAGCGCTCACGGATCACCTCGTCGGGCTCTACGACCTGCCGCTGGACACAACGATCTACTACCGGGCACGTGCCGTTTCCCCGCAGGGTTACGAGGCCCTCGGCAGCGTCCGGTCGCTCACGACACCCGCCGTCACCCTCGCGGACAAGGTCACGCGGCACGGTATCACGTGGACCTTCGATCAGCCTTACCCGGTGGGCCGGTTCGTCAATGGCGATTGGTGGGTCGTGGGGCCGGTGCAGATTGTCGAAATCGATCCCGCTCCGGGACGAATTCCACCCGAAGAAGACATCGCCGATGTGATCGACTTCAATCAATACCAGACGACAAGCCTGCGCGCAAATTTGCGCTGGAAGAACGGCTCCATGATCGTCCGCGTGCCCAACGGTTGGAATGCCTACACGCAGGCCTACGATTCCCGCAACATGAACTACGATGCCACGCAGCGCTTCATGGTCGGGCAGACCCTCGGAGCCGGGCAATCGCTTGTCTCCTCCATTAGCCATACCCCGGAAACGGGCTACCCCGCGCAGGTCCTCTACCACAAGATCATGTGGGCGAGCGAAAAGACGGGCGCCCGCGTCCTCCGCACGGCCGCCGTGCTCACCTGCCTCGACGCCGTTCCGGCGGGCGACGCGTTCCGCCCGGCCTACGTGGAACCAGCGGCGGGCTCGGCCAAGGAAATGTTTCACGCACGCGAGATCCAGTGGCAGAAACTGCATCGTCTCCCCATGCCGACCACGAGTGTTTTGCCGACCACCGAGCGGCCCCTCTGGTCCGATTACGAGCGCTATTTCGAGCGCGTCTGGCTGGACCACATCTGCGGACACTGGGCCGACCAGCGCTTCGTTCCTTCGGAAAATCAAGCCTACTACGGGCGCGAATACGCCCGCCTCGTGGGCACGGCCTCCCTCATGCTTCACCTCGATGTGCCCAACGCGCAAAAGACCACCCTCCTTCACCGCCTCCTCCAGCTCGGCATCGACCTGCGCGGCATGGCTCTGCAGGGGGCGACATGGGCCGAGGGCGGCGGCCTCACGAGCGGTCGCAAATGGCCCATCCTTTTCGCCGGTCTCATGCTCAACGAGGATTACGCTTACGATCTCCACGAAGACGCCGTTTTTCACGAGGACGCGCAGACCTATTGGGGCCGCGGCTGGCACAATCAGCGCGCTCTCTACCAAATGGTCTATCACACCGCGCCGCGCCTGACCTTCCAGGAGCAAACGCCCGACACCTATGCCACATGGGACACCGGCGGTTCCCTCGGGGGCAAATCATGGGGCATCCGCTCGGAGGAATACCGCTCCAACACGACCGTGCGCGCGTGGCCCGGGCAAACCCTCGCCGCCCTCCTCATGAACGCCAAATCGATTTGGAACCACGACGCCTACTTCGAGGTCGTGGACGACTGGATGCGCCCCGTCGATCTTTACGCCGATCACCGCCAGGGCTTCCCCCGTCCCCATCCTTCGACCCAACCCTACCCGCCGGTCCCCGGACTCGATCCTGCGCTTGTCAGCCTCTGGTCCTACGCCTTCGAGACCACCGCCTACGAAGCCTTCGTCACCCAAATGTGGCACACCTACCGCGACAGCGAAGCCGTGCCGCAGCAGCCGCACGGAGACACGCACCGGAAATGGAACCCCTTCGCCACCGGGCGCGCCCGCAGTGATGTTCGCTGGGCGCCCAACGACCGCGTGCGCTGGGAGCCCAACCCGATGCCCACCGACATCGGTCCGGAGGCCCTTACCGCGCCCTGATCCGCCCCAACCGCCACCCGTCGAAACGTTTTCAAAACAAAGCCGGACAAGGGCGTTGATCAAAATCGCCCTCCGTTGGCTTAATGGGTGGCGTCGGAAAAGCGCCCCGAGGGTCCGCCGCTCCGACGTGCACGGTTTCTCCATCATGCCCCGTATCCCCAAAGACAATACAATCGCCCCGCACCCCACAACCGAACGGATTCCGGCTTTCCGGATCGCTCTGGCCGACGCGGTTACGCGCCTCCTCCGCGCGAGCACCACTTGTCTGCTTCTTGCCGCAACCACCGCGCTTCTCCCGGCTTCCACCATCCGCATAAACGAGTTCGTGGCTTCCAACGGAACCACCCTCGCCGATGAAGACGGGGATTTCGAGGACTGGATCGAGCTGCACAACTTCGGAAGCGAACCCCTCTACCTGGAGGGTATGGGAATATCCGATGACCCGGGGAATCCCTTTCGCTGGATCTTCCCCGACATCGTTCTCGAAGCCGGCGGTTTCCTCGTCCTCCACGCATCCGGGAAGGACCGCCGCGAGCCCGGCGCTCCCCTGCACACCAACTTCAGCATTAGCGCCGACGGCGAGCCTCTCCTCCTGACCCGCGCGGACGGGCAAACGCGCCTCGACGAAGTTCCACCCGTCCGCCTCGGACGGGACATGTCCTACGGTCGCCTCCCTGACGGCAGCGGATGGGCCTACTTCGACGAACCGACCCCGGGCGTACCCAATAACACGACAGCATACGAGGCATGGCTGGAGCCTCCGGTCTTCAGCCACACGGGTGGTTTTTATACGGACGATATCAGCCTCACCCTGAGCCCACCGGACGAAGGGGCCACCATCCTCTTTACCCTCGACGGGTCAGAACCCGGCACGCACCGCCTGGACGGGGAGGATTTTCCCGTGAAACAGCGTTTTCCGGGGGCAAATGAAAGCAATACCGGTCCTCTGCTCACGCGCAGCCTCCGCACGCATTTCCACACCGAGCCCATTCCCATTGCCGACACCACCGCCACGACGAAACGGCTCTCGCGCCTGACAACCACGGCCACCTGGGACTTCCCGCCCGCCTATATGCCGCCGGCCAACTCGGTCTTCCCGAAAGGCACCGTTGTGCGCGCACGGGCTTTGCGCGAGGGCAGCCTGCCCAGCGAAATCGTTACCCACACTTACTTCGTGGGCGCGGGAGATCTTTCCGCCCTTGGGTTTCCGATCGTTGCCGTCACCCTCCCGCCCAACTCCCTCTTCCACTACGAAAACGGGATCTACACGCCCGGCAAAATCTATGACGATTGGTGGCTCGACAACCCTACCGAGCGCTCGCTCCCGGATTGGAGGCGCCCGGCAAACTACACCCAGCGCGGTCGCGAGTGGGAGCGGACCGGCCACATCGAAGTCCGCTCGCCCAACGGGGATCTCCTCGACGGCCTCAACGCGGGCATCCGTATCCACGGAGGGGCTTCCCGGCGTGATCCGCTCAAAAGCCTCCGCCTGTATGCCCGTAGCGAATACGACACCAGCGCAAGCTTCACACACCCCTACTTCACGGATCTGCACGATATTTACGGACGCCCCGTGAACACCCACAAGCGCCTCATTCTCCGCAGCGGTGGCAACGACAATCCGCAAACCCGGCTGCGCGACGCCCTCTTCCAAACCCTTCTCCGACCCATGGGGTTGGACGACCAACGCCATCTCGCCGTCCTCCACTTTGTCAACGGTTACTTCTGGGGCCACATGGATCTGCGCGAGCGCCTCGACCGCTACTACATCGCCAACCGTTACGCCATCGACCCTGACGATGTCGCCATGCTCAGTCTTTACCACAGCAGCGGCATCTTCATCGGGGCACCGCAATTGGAAGAGGGCACTCAAGAGGATCTCGATGACTTTCTCGACCTGATGGATTTTATCGGAAGCGCCGATCTTGCAGACCCGGCCAACTTCGCGCAGGTGGCCGACGCCATCGACCTTAAGGCGTTCATCCTCTACAATGTCGCGCAAATCATTCTCGGCAACTACGACTGGCCCCACAACAACAACGACTGGTGGCGCAAACGCGTGGCCGACCGGCGACCCGGAGCCCATCCCCACCACGACGGGCGCTGGCGCTGGATCCTCACCGATCTGGACTTCGGCATGGGTCTCTACCGCGCCCAGCCCGACCACCGCACCCTCGCCTGGGCCCTGCGTGACGAATCCTGGGGCGAAGATCCAGCCCGCGTCGAAGCCACCCTCCTCCTCCGGCGGCTGGTCAACAACCCGACCTTCCGCGAACGCTTTATCAACGCCTTCGCCGATCACCTCGCCACGACCTTTCAACCGGATCGTTTCGTCGATCTCATCCATGACTTCGAAGACCGGATCGGCCCCATCCGCGACGGCCTGCACCACGATCGCTACCGGGGCCAACAGGGAAGCTCCGCCCAGGTGCAGCGTTTGATCGACCACGCCCGCACCCGACCGAACTTCGTCCGCACCCACCTGCGCCAGGAGTTCGGTCTTCTCCCCCCGGCATACGTTACCTTCAATGTTGCCGATCCCGCCTTGGGCGAACTGCGGGTGAACACCCTGCGCGTGAATGCCGACACGCCCGGACTGCCAAATCCAGCCGCCCCCTACCCCTTCACCGCCAGCTACTATCCGGGAGTCCCCGTGGAGGTGGAAGCCATTCCCCACGCGGGCCATGTATTCGCCGGTTGGGAAGAGCTACCGGGGGAGACCGCCAATCCGCTCCGCATCAATCCGGCGACGCAGCGCCAACTCACCGCGCGGTTCCGCCCCGGTCCCGCCCCGGAGGTCGTGGCGTATTGGCATTTCAATGACACCGATGCGCTCCTCACGCCTGCCATCGCCACCACCGGCGCAACCATGGAGGTGGTCCCCGGTCCGCACACCGTCATCACCGATGGTGGCGGCAACGGCTTCAGCGGGGCCAATGCCCTGCCGGGCGATCCGCCGGGACGTCATCTGCGCCTCAACTCCCCCCTCGGCGCAAGCGTCGAACTGAGCCTGCCCACCTCCGGCCACACCGCCCCCGTCCTGCGCTACGAAGTCCGGCGTTCCAATCAGGGCGCCGGGCGGCAGCTCCTCGCCTACAGCCTCGACGGCGAACCCTTTTCCGAGTTTCGCGAGTTTCCCGTCTTCGCGGAAGATCCGCTCGTCCACACCGTTGATTTCAGCGCCCTTCAAGGTGCCACGGACAACCCCCGCTTTCGCGTGCGCCTGCTCTTCCTCGAAGGGGACGGCGGCCAAGCCGGCAATCACCGCATCGACAATCTCACCCTGGAAGCCCTGCCACTCGCCCCCTCCATCTTCCGCGATTCACCCCACACATTCTCGGTCGGGGGTGGTTGGAAGCTCAACGGGCTGGGCGTCCTCCACGACCGGTGGTTCCCGCACGTCTACTTTCCCGCCTCCGACCTCTGGGGCTACGTGCTCGGCGAAGACGAGTCCGGCTACTTTCTCCACCTCCCCGCGACCGGTGAATGGAGCTGGACCGGGGCGGCGCACTATCCCCACGCACAGGTCCTCACCGGCCCCCGCGCGGGCACAACGATCAATCTGCAAAACCCGTAAACACACAACCCATGAAGGTTCTTTCCCCTGAATCCGAAGTTTCCACCCCCGCCCTGAGCCTCCGGCGCCTCCGACCGGTCTTCCGCCGCCATGAGGCCGACGGCAACATCCGTGCGGGCCACCCCGCAGAACGTGCGCCCTGGATATGGGCACCTTCCCGCAAGGGCGATGAAACGGCCTTTCTGCGCTTCAGCCACCGCTTCGCGTGGGAAGGCGGACCGCTTGTCCTCCACCTCACCGCCGACCATCGCTACCAGTTCTTCCTCAACGGCGAACTCCTCAGTTGCGGCCCCGACCGCAGCGACGTCGCCCACTGGGCTGTCACCACCCTGGAAATCGAACTGCCCGCCGGGCACCACGAGATCGTTCTCTTCGCCTGGTACATCGCCGAAGACGCTGCGGCCAGCCGCATGGACCCGAAACACGCGGAAGGGGATCTCGCCCGGCCCAATCCCCCGATGGCGCAAATGAGCCACCGAGCCGGCCTCCTCCTTGCAGGGGGCGACGGAGTGCTCCCCGCGCTCCTCGATACCGGAAGAGCGGCCTGGCGGGTGGCCGACCTCACGGAAGCAGTCATGCTGACGGGGCCGCAGAATCTCGGGTATCACGATATCGGACCCGCCTTCGCATTTGACATGGCCTGCTGGCAGAACCTCGCCCGGAAAGATGAACCAGCGCAGGTCGTCGCGCGACCGCCCGTTTACAACCATCACGGTATCCGCAACCCCGGTTGGGTCCTCTGTGGCACGGATCTCCCCGAACAACGCCGTCTGCACGAAAGCCCCGGCCGCATCCGCGCAGTTCGTCCCCTCGCCGACGACGATGCCCTCTGGCAAGAGAGCCCCGAAGTCGAAGCTGCCCCATGGAACCGCCTTCTCCAATCCGGGGAGACGCTCACCCTTCCCCCGCGCACACGCCTTGAAGTCATTTGGGACCTCGACAAATACGAGTGCGGGTATCCCGACCTCGGCTGGTCGGGCGGCGCGGGTGCGGAAATCACCTGCGATTGGGCCGAGTCCTTTTTTGAAGTGCCTCCCGGGGAACACCTCGACGCCGAGTGCCCGCGCGGTCATCGCGACGCCATTACAGGCAAGCGCTGGCTCGGCTTCGGCGACCACTTCATCGCCTCAGGCGCGGAAGATGAAACCAGCCCCGCCCTCTGGTGGCGCGCCGGGCGCTACCTCCGCCTCCGCTTCATCACCGCCGACGCGCCCCTGCGCCTCCAGCGTGTCGGCATTCTCACGACAGGCTACCCCTTCCACCGCGAAGCCGCCTGGACCTCTTCCGACGGTGAGTGGGATGCCCTCATCCCCCTGCTCGCCCGCGGCCTCGAACTCAACGCACACGAAATTTGGGCCGACTGTCCCTACTACGAGCAGATGATGTATGTGGGCGACAACCTCATGCACGCCCTCTCCAACTACGTCGCCTACCGCGACGACCGCCTCTCGCGCCGCACCCTCGAACTCCTCGACTGGTCGCGCGCAGGCTCGCGCGGAGGCCTTGTCGCCGAACGGTATCCGGCCGGCTGGCGGCAGGAGGCCACCACCTTTGCCATGCTCTTTCCGGCCATGCTGCGCAACTATCTCTACTGGCGCGACGATCCGGCCTTCGTGCGCGAACGCCTTCCCGGCATGCGCCAGCTCATCGAAAGCCTCCTTGTCCTTCGCCAGCCAAACGGCCTTCTCGGGACCGTCCCCGGCTGGCCCTTCATCGACTGGGTGCCCATCTGGCACCAAGGCTGTGGTCCCGGCGTACGCGAGGGGGATTCCTCCATCGTCAATTTTCACCTTGTGCGTGCCCTCCAAGCCGCCGCCGATGTCGAAGCCGCCCTCGGCGAAGACCTTCTCGCGCAACGCTACGCCGAACTCGCCCGCCAGCACTTCGATTTCACCCACGCGCGTTACTGGTCGGACGAACGCGGGCTCTACCTCGACACCTCCGACCCGCAGGCCCTCACCAGCGAGCACGCCCAGGTTCTCGCCCTCCTCACCGGTTTCCCCCTCGGTGCCGAGCGGCAGCGCTGCCTCGACGCGCTGCGTACGGGCACCCTCGACGCCCGCACGACCATCTATTTCTCGCACTACCTCCTCGAAGTCTTCGCCGCCCACGGAGAAGCCGACGCCTTCTTCGAGCGCCTAAGCTTTTGGCGTGATCTCCCCAAGCAAGGCTTCCGCGCCCTCCCCGAGATGCCCGACCCCTGCCGCAGCGATTGCCACGGTTGGGGCGCGCACCCGCTCTTCCATACATTCGCCAGCATCGCCGGCATTCGCCCATCCTCCGCCGGTTTCGCCACCGTCCGCATCCAACCCATGCCGGGTCCCCTCACTCATTTCAAGGCCACCTGTCTCCATCCACGGGGCGAGATCCGTGTCGAATTTCAGCAACGGCAAGACCGCACGCTTGTCGAAATCAGCCTACCGAAAGAAGTCCAGGGCGAAATCGTCTGGAATGGAGAAACCCACGCCATCGGGCAATCCACGCAACTTTCCCTGGAACCTTGGGAGGCTTTGTCTTAGGCGGATGTCCACGAGCACCCTTCCGCCATCGAACTCGACAACATGCCAAGTGTTCATTCTTCCAAAACCGGCCAAATTCTGCTAGCAGGCGTTCAAACCTACCAAGATCGGAAGATCAGCACGGTTCTCATTTCCGCCATCCTGAACACACATGGACCCGATTGAACAGAGGCAAAAGAGTTTGGGGAGAAAACGGCCCACAACCCCAACAAAGTGCCCAACATGGGGAAAATTGATCCACAAACTGTTGATTATCAAAGAATTTATATCCCCCTCATAACCTGAAGGCA
>JAFIGE010000016.1 GCA_020831585.1 Opitutales bacterium
GCGCGGCCGCAATCCCCGGGGGCGTCCACTGTACAAAGGGTACGCTTTGATCTTCGTGTAGGCGGCGCCCTGCCGCCGCCCACCCCCCCCCGCGAGAACTGCGCCTTCCACCCGCGCGCTCATCCGTTGCAAAAATTTGGTCAGGTGACGGGATTATTGCCCGCCCCGATTGCGCTGACGGGCGGATGGATGCGCTCCGGCGCGGCGGCGGAAAGAAGAGGGGGCCTCCCCGGCAAATTGCTGGAATACGACGCTGAGCATCCGGCCATCGGCAAATCCGGCGGCGGCGGCGACATCGGCGAGTTTGAGATCGGTTTCGAGAAGGAGGCGTTTGGCGTAATCAACACGGGCAGACTGCATCACGGCGTAGACCGTCTTGCCAAGAGCCGCCCGCGTGCGTCGCTCGAGTTTCCGGCGACTGGCACCCACCAGCAAGGCGCAGTCTTCCACCGAGGACAAGCGGGCGATATCCCGCCGGATCAAGGCAAGCGCCCTTCCCACGAACTCATCCGGACACTCCGTTGCCTCCGTCGATGCCGCCACGTCGATCCTTAGCGGCGGGACGCTTTCCTCATGGTCCGAAGGCACGGTTTCCCCTTCCATCAGGCGTTTCAAGAGAGCAGCCGCTTGAAAGCCAATGCGCTCCGTATCCAATACGACAGCCGAGAGGGAGAGTGGGCTGAGCTGCTGCTGCCATGGATCCTGATCAACTCCCAGGAGGGCGACTTCCTCGGGAACAAGGACATCCTGCAAAAGAAGAGACTCCAGGACCACCCGCGCTTCGTGCGTGTTAAAGACAAAGAGGGCGCACGGTTTGGGCCAATCAGGATCGCGCCCGAAAAGCGTGCCCGCCTCCAGCTCCCGGCAAACATACCCGTCCCGGGCCAAACGGTCGCGAAAGGCACGCCCCCGCCGCACAGCCGCCCAATGGGGCGGCTGCATCCCTCCCGCATAGTAAGCGAAGTGACGAAAAGGGCTTTGCAAAAAGAATTCGGCCGCCAAAGCACCCACCCTCTCATCGTCCGGTATGATCCGCGGTACTAGGGCCACCGGGGAACGGGCCGACACGCTCACGACGGCCCGTATTCCGCGGAGCCGAACCAACCGCAGCGCCTCACCTTCGGCATCGATATCAGAGAAGTTGCCAATCACCCCGTCGACTTTTTCGACCCGGCGAAACTCGTGCCCGAGTTGCCCTTCGTGCGCCACATTCATCAGCCGCCAGGAGGGTTCCGCGAGCGCAAAGCGCAAGATCCCACGCTGGATGCCGCGCTGATGCTCATAAGCGGCATTGAGCGCCACGTAGATATTCTTCTTCCGAGGTAAAGATTTCATGGAAAACGCCTAGTAAACAGAGGGCCCGGCACCCAAACCCGATGAAAACACGAGGACGGAACCAGTGTCGGAAATCAGATAATCTTTGCCGGAAATCAGCAACGCAATTTCTTCCGCACGCGGTTATACTTGCCGGGGTTGTGAGCTCCATTGCCCGACGTTTAACCGTATCCATTAAAAACAACCAGATTCGATCTCATGAAAAAGACCTACTCCCTCCTCGCTTGCATGGCGCTGGTCGCCTCGACCGCTTCGGCGCAGGTGACCGTCGTATATAGCCAAACATTCAACAACACGGTCAATGCGACTCTCATCAATATTCCCGGTTGGAACTGGGCCGTTAGCGACGGTGGCGACTCCGCTTCGACTGCACGGCAATTCAGCCGACTCTCCAACGGCACGGGGATCGGCGGCACTGCCGGGTTCGTCTACAATGCGCCCGCCGCTCAGGTTGGCGAGGTTGCCTCCCTCACATGGTACAATGGGGCGACCTTTTCGCAGGACACACTCGATTCCCTGAGCGTTTTCATCGGTCACAATAACAATGCCAACGAAACGCGCTTTGTTATCGAAATTGACGGCGCCGGCTGGTTCACGACCACCCAGGCGTGGACGAATAACGTCGGGGGCGGCGGGAACTTTGCCTCCCAAGCCGTCGAAGTGTCATTGAATTTCACCACCACCGGCTCCGCCTGGCGCCCTTTGGCGTTTGATGGCAATGTTGGCGCGGCGAGCACCGGATTTGCCGTGTTCTCCGGCGACCAGTCGGCCAACGCCCTCGAAACCACGCTGCCTGCGGGTACGATCACGGCCGTGGGTGTCTACAACTACATCTACAACTACATGCCCGCCGGTTCCATCACCCGTTTCGACGACTTCGCCGTGGCCATCCCTGAGCCTTCGACCTACGCGGCGATTCTTGGACTTCTGGCCCTCGGCCTCCTCATCCACCGCCGTCGTCGCGCCTGACCGCGGCTCATTCGCTTCGCGCGCCCTACCTTCTTCCGTGTGGCCGGTCCAACCCTGTGTTGGCCCGGCCACTTTTTTTCTCCCTCCGCACGCAAACACGCTGCCTGGTAAATTTACTTGACAAAATGAGCGAATGTCGGACACAACCTGATGTTGAAAGGGATTAGATTAGATTTCGTGAGGAGGGTTGAGGATCTCCAGCAATTTCCCATGGATTGCCGGATGAGCGACAAGGAGGCTGTCGGAGAGAGCGGGGTCGCCTCCGTGCCAATCGGTGGCGACAGCCCCGGCCCCGCGGAGAACGGGCAGGATGGCAGCGGTGTCCCAGAGATTCATGATGGGATCACACATGATGTCGGCTGCGCCGCGCGCGACCATGGTGTATCCGAAACAATCGCCCCAACTGCGATACATGCCGGTGGCGTCGAGAAGGGCTTGCCACCCTTCCGGGTTGCGGTGAAGGGGCGGGGACTTGGGGTCGGTGGTGAGCAGAAGACACTCCTTGAGGGGGGGCGGGGTGCGCAGACGCAGAGGACGGTCGCCGAGCCAGGCGGCCTCCGCATTACCGACAAATAGCTGCCCGGTCACAGGGAGGTGAATGGCTCCCCAAATCGGCTGAGTCCCTTGGCGCAGGCAAATGAGGGTGCCAAAGAGGGGAGATCCGGCGGCAAACGACTTTGTGCCGTCAATGGGATCCAGCACCCAGGTATATTCGGCTTCGTTCGCCGTCTCTCCAAACTCCTCTCCGATGATGCCATGGTCGGGAAAAGTGCGGCCGATCTCCCGTCGAAGAATCTCCTCCGCCCGGCGATCTGCGCAGGTGACGGGGGTCTGATCCGCCTTGAGTTCGACCTTGAGGTCGGGATCGGCAAACAGAGGGAGGATGGCTTCCGCGCTCACACGGGCCAAATGGGCGAGAAACGGGCGCATTTCGGAGGGTTCCATGGAGCCGCATTCAAGTCTTCCGTAGCCTGCGCGTGCAACCGCTAAATCCTTTGACTCCCCGTTAAGTCGGCCTGACAGTAAATCGGTGAATTGGACCGCCGCCACCATCCATGTGATCGATTTCGAGGGTCACCGAAGCTATGGAGTGGTCGAGTATGGGGTCGCTTCCATCTGCCTGGGGAGGGTGACAGGGACCGCCACACGCTTGTGTGCACCGCTCGACCGCATCCGCGAGGAGGATGTGCGGGTGCACGGTATCCGCGAGACGGATGCGGCGGGCAACCCACCCTTTTCCGCCGATTATGAGACCTTCGTGGAGTTGCGGCGCGGCGGGGTGTTTGCGGCACACAACAAAGTGGTCGAACACGCCTTGCTTAAACACACGTGGGCTTATCCGCCCTTTGTGCCGGATTATCGGGGCAACGGCGGTGAAACCGCAGAATGGGGTCCATGGATTGACACCCTGCGCCTTTACCAGCGGCTTTATCCGGATCTGCCGGGCCATGCGCTTGGTGGGCTGATTGACGCCTTTGGCCTCCGCGCGGAACTGGAAGAGTTGGCTCTGCTGCATTGCCCGCCCGCCCGCCGCAAGGCCCACTGTGCGCTCTACGATGCCTTGGCTTCAGCGCTCCTGCTGAGTCGCCTGCAAAAGGAGCCGCCGGTCGCGGATCGATCTCTCGCGCACCTGCTCGAATTGAGCGGGGAAACCCTCGCGGAGGCACCGGAGCTCTTTGCCGACTAGCTGCTTCCACGAGCCTTCGGATCGGCGGATTCCCCTCTATTTTCTCCTCGCAAGGCAGGAACGCAGCGGGTGGACTTCCTTAAAATGCCTATCTGGGAAGCGATTTTATTCGGGTTGGTGCAGGGATTGACGGAGTTTCTCCCCATTTCCAGCACAGCGCACATCGTCATTTTCGGCTACATCGTGGGTCGAACGACGCCGGGTCTCGGTTTTGAGATTTTTTTGCACATGGCTTCGCTTCTCGCCGTGCTGCTGTACTTCCGTCAGGATCTCTATTGGGTGATCGGGGGGTTCTTCCGATGGGTCCTCGGCCGGGGAACCGGCGATGATGCCGTGGCTGGCCGCTTTGCCATCTATCTCGGTGTGGGAACCATCATCACGGGGGGGCTTGGCCTGATCATGATGAAGGTTCTCGGCGATACCATCAAAGCGCCGCCGGTGGTGGCCACAGCTTTGATCGGGACGGCCATTGCGCTGCTACTGGTAGAGCGGCTGCAACGGTTGGACGGCCGGGGGATGTCTCAACTGGGACTTCTCGATGCCATCCTTGTGGGTCTCGCGCAAACGGTGGCCGTTTTGCCGGGCGTTTCCCGCTCGGGGGCAACGCTGATCGCGGGCCTGGCGCTGGGCTTGAACCGCGATACGGCGGTTCGCTTCTCCTTCCTCCTCGCCATTCCGGTGCTGGCGGGATCCTCTGTTCTCGCGCTCAAGGATATTTCGGGGGGGGAGTTTGCGGCCATCGGTCTTCCCGCCCTGATTGTGAGTTTTATTGTCTCTTTTATCGCTTCCTGGGTGAGCATTCTTTGGCTCATCGGCTTCCTGAAACAGAGACGCTTGTATTGGTTTTCCATCTACCTCGTGGCTTTGGCCATCTTTGTTTTTATAGCCTTTCCAAGCGGGCAGGCGTTCTAAGAGCCGCCCCGTGGCGCGGGCGCACGGCCCAATGCGAAAGTAAAAAGGGCCCGCAGGCCAATGGCGAAAAGGTGAGCCGGGTGATTCATCCCCGGACCGCGACGGAGAGACGGCTTCGCACTCCCTGAATGCCTCCGGCGCCGGAGTGGGCTCGCGAGGGATTCGCCCCCCGCTGCCGCCGCGTGTCGACCGCTGAAGTCTGGTCGACAACGGAAGCGCAGCGGTTCTTCAGCAAAACAGAATCTACCCGTCGGTACTGCGAAAGGTCGTAGTCCAGGTGTGGGCGCGGCCACTGGGGGGAGCGGGGAAACGCCCGATGCGATCAAAGGTGGCCCGGACTGATTGGTCGAAGGCGCGGTTGCCCGAGCTTTGCACGATATCCACTTGCGTGATGCGACCCGTGGCATCCACTTGGAATCGGGCGACGGCGGCGAGGTCTCTCCCCGTAGGGTCAAACGCCGCGCGCAAACGGGCGCGGATGTCGTTCAGATAGTTGTCCATAGCCGACCGTTCGGTGGCGGAGCGCGCTTCATAATTTTCCACGCGGAGATCGGCGGCGCTGCGGAGGCGCTCGCGGATATCCGTCTGGATGCGCACGTTGGGTACCGGGGACGGCGGCGGGCGCTGCGTGACGCGCTGGGTGCGGTCGGGCAGATTGCGGTCACGCGCCCAATCTTCAAAGCGGATCTGCCGGGGTGGCTCGGGCGTGGGGGGCGGCGGAGCGGGCGGCGGCGGAGCCACAGGTTCGGGAATGGGGGCCAGATTAACCGGCGGGGGCGCACGGAGATCTTCCACCGGATTCATTTGAAGCGGAGGAAGGGGCTCGGGTTCGGGTTCCGGGCGCGGGGGAGTTGGTTCGGCCGGAGTCGGCGCGAGTTCCGCTTCGGCTTCGGCGAGAGAGACCAGCTCGAAGACATGGACCGGCTCTTCTTTCTCGACCCGGCTCCAAAGGCTCAGGCCCACAATGGCAGCAACCACGATCACGTGGAGACCGAGAGAGAAGAAAAATCCATTGTTGGAACGATCCCTGTCCATGGTCAACGGGCACGAGTCTCCAGGCTGATTCGGGTCAGTTGGTAGGACTTGATCAGGTCCATGAGATCCACCACAGCCTGGTAGCGCAGGTCGGCGTCGGCGCGAACGGAAATTACAGGGGGCGAGGGGTCCAGGGAAAAGAGTTCCAGGTTCTCCCGCAGTGTCTCGGGCGTGACGGGATCGCTGCCCCAGAAAATACGGCCTTCGGCATCGAGGGAAATCTCCTGCACACGCGGGCGCTCGGCGGTCTGCGGACGGGCGGTTTCCACGGGCAGGTTGATGTCGATGGATTGCTCCAACAACGGTGCCGTGATCATGAAGATGATGAGGAGGGCGAAGGCGAGGTCGATCAACGGCGTCACGTTGATCTCAGACATGGCACCGAGGCGCTCACGGCGATGGAAGGTACGGGCCATCAGGAAGGGTCTCCGCCTTTCGCTTCCAGTTCAATGCGGTCGGCCACGTTGCTGGCAAAATTCTCCAGTTCGGTGATCATCATCTTCACCTGTGTGAGCAAAAAGTTGTATCCAAAGACCGACGGAATGGCCACAACGAGGCCGGCGACGGTCGTGAGGAGGGCACCGGATACGCCCGGAGCGAGGGCACCGATGTTTGCCGAGGCTTGCCCGGTGATCGCTCCGAAGGCATCCATCACCCCCCAAACCGTGCCGAGCAGGCCCATAAACGGGGCCCCGGTCACAATCGACCCAAGCAAAATCATCTTGGTCTCGTAGCGCATACTCTCCCTCGCAACGGCACGCTGAAGCGCGTTTTCCACATGGCCCACGGCATAAGTACCGCCCTTCGCGCGGTGGTAGGCACCGAGTGCTTCGCGGGCCACGCCGGCATAGGGCCCCTTGGCTTTGCCGAGCTTCGGATCGATCCGCAGGATGCGTTCGGTCGCGCCCAACCGCTCTTCAATGGCGTTATTTGCATTCCGCAGCTTGGAGAGGTCCATGTATTTGCCAATCATCACGGTCCACGCCACCAAGCTGGTGAAGATCAGAAGGATGATGATGACTTTACCCGCGAAGTTCGACTGGGCGTAGTAATCAAGAATGCCCGCCAAAGGCAGGCATTCGATAAAAAGATGGGCGGGTGGTGTCGGCAGAGTCCAATCCATAGTGGTAGAAGCCAAGTTAGACAACCACTTGGGCGGGCCAATTCAAAAAAAGAAAACGAAGCCGTAACCTTGTTGTTTGTCCGCTGAGCCCGCTGCAATCCCGTGGCGGTCTCGCCTGGCCCGGACACGCATAGCGCGGCTTTGAGCCGGAAGAATTGAGCCGCCGTCCCGCTCAGCGCCAACTCACGCCGTGCATGGAACCCGTTTCGAGGAAACGCTGGTGCATGCCATAGGCGCGGCTGAGGGTTTGCGGCGTGTGGCCGTTGCGCACGTCGGAGCTGTAGCTGCGGAGTTCGTCCCGGAAATCGGGGTGGGCACACTTCTCGATGATCTCGGCGGAGCGCTGGTGCGGATCTTTGCCGCGGAGGTCGGCCACGCCCTGATCGGTCACAATCACCTGCACGCTGTGTTCGCTGTGATCGAGGTGACTGCACAGGGGCACGATGGGGCTGATCCGGCCGCCTTTGGCGAGGCTCGGGCAGGTGAAGATGGAGATGTAGGCATTCCGCGTGAAGTCACCGCTGCCGCCAATCCCGTTCATCATGCTGCTGCCCATGATATGGGTGCTGTTCACGTTGCCGAAAAGGTCGACCTCGATGGCCGTGTTCACGGAAATGATGCCGAGGCGGCGGACGAGTTCCGGGCTGTTGGAAATCTCCTGCGGGCGCAACACCATGCGGCGGCGGAAGAAGTCGAGGTTTTTGTAGATGTGGTCGAGGACTTCGTTGCTCACGGTGAGCGAAGTGCCGCTGGCAAAGGTGAGTTTGCCCTTTTCCATGGTCTCGATCACGCTGTCCTGGATAACCTCCGAATACATCTCAAAGGGCGGGATCTCGGGGTGCTCACCGAGTGCGCCGAGGACGGCGTTGGCGATATTGCCCACCCCGCTCTGGATGGGCAGGAAGGACTCGGGAATGCGGCCTGCGCGGATTTCCGAAGCGAGGAAGATGGCCACGTTTTCTCCAATCCGTTTGGTGATCGGATCCGCATCGCGGAAGGCCGCCACCTCGTCGGGCTCATCCGTGAACACAACCCCTGCGATGCGGCGGGGATCGATGCGCACAACGGTGTCTCCGCAGCGGTCCCGTGTGCGGTAAATTGGGATTTCCCGGCGGAAGGGCGGATCGGCCGGTTCAAAAATGTCGTGCAGCCCGTATAGCTCGGTCGGGTGGTGGCTGTTGATCTCGATGATGACCTTTTCCGCGTGATTGAGGAAGGTATTGGATGCGCCCACGCTCGTCGTGAGGGTGATCTCGCCCTCCGCCGTCACTTCCGAGGCTTCGACCACCGCGTAGTGCAATTTGCCCAAAAACCCGTAGCGGATCCATTGCTGCAGCAGCGACAAGTGCATGTCGAAAAAGTGCGTGCGGCCCTCGTTGATGGCGTTGCGGAGGGCGGCATTGGACTGATAGGGGGTGCGCCAGGCGATGGCGTCTGCTGCCGCGAGAGCTCCGTCGAGGCTTTCGCCCGTTGATGCACCGGTGACCACGCCGATACGAAAGGGCCGGCCCGCCGCATGTTCCGCCATAGCGCGTGCAGCGATCGCCCGGGGCACGGCTTTCGCGGCGCCGGCAGGGGTGAATCCGCTGAAGCCCAGCGTCTGTCCATTCTGGATTAGAGAGGCCGCCTCTTCGGCGGTCAGTTCGGGAAAGGGAAGGCCCATGATCTTTTGATTAGATTAGCTTAAGTTCAGGTCAAGAACCATTAGGAAGAGAAATCCTTTTGCAAGGGAAACCGCCCCATTGGAGCAAGAATTTGTCCAAAGCTATTGGCCGAGAAAACGGCGCTGCAAAGACGGCCACTCCGCCGACTGGGTGATTTCCAGGAGCGCGAGGTTGATCTCGGTGAGGAGCGGCGAGCCCGCCGACAGGCCGAGGGCGTAGAACCCGGGCTGGAAATCATTCTCCAATACGACCAGACGACCGGGAAAGGTTTCGCGCACGAGGTGCCGGAGGAGGGCGGCATCATTTACAAACCCGTCCAGGCGGCCTTCGGCCACCGCCCGCATACCGGCCTCCGTATCGGGAAAGCCGACATGCGCCACGCCCTCGGATCGAAGAAAGGCCTCCGCCTGCGAGCCGGCGACCGTTCCCACACGCGCCCCGTATAGATCAGAAAAGGAACTGATGCGGGGGGTGATCGTGCTCACCGTGAGAGAGGACGCCACCGCGCCGGTGAACACCGAAACGAGGAGCAGCGAGCTAAACATCCATACAAAACCAATAACCTTACCGAGGCGGGAGATCGGGTATTTATCGCCATACCCAACGGTCGTCATGGTCACTGCCGACCACCAGAAGCCGCTCCCCACCCCCTCGGCGACGGAGCCTCCAAAGTGCTCCGGGTTGCGCTGCCGCTCGGCCAACCAGATGATGAAACCCACTGCCATCAAACCGGCAAGCAGCGCACCCACGGCAATCAGAAACGGCCACGTGAACAGACTCTGCAAGATCGCCTGCCCGACCGAGCCGACGGCGGGCTTCGTTGCCACGCTGAGGCCGCCGCTGTAGAAAGAATGAGAGAAATCCATGAAGCGTTCCCGCTCCGCTGTCACCACCAGAGCAGCCGCCCCCACATCCGCTTCGCCTGCCCGGAGGGCGGCCAGCAACTCGCGGACCGTATAGGGTTGCAGCGTATATTCGAGGTCCAGTCGGTCGGCGATCCGACGCCACAGCTCCACCGTCAACCCGGTCCACTCGCCATCCGCGCCCTCATAAGAAAAAGGCGGCGAAGGCGTCACGCCCACGATAAGGGGCCGGGGCTCCTCTGCCCAACCCATGGCAGGGGCGGCAAAAAAAACGGTCAAGAGGACGGCATTTATCCATCGCTTCACTCCACTTAGGCTGATCCTCAGCATAAAATCACTCAAAGCCGCACCGGTGCGAATGGCAAGCCCCTCGCTCCCCCCACGGGCATATCGGATTTAATTGTTCTGAAATTTTATCTTGCCGCATTTGGGCATCTGCTTTGGGCTCCTAAGTGAGCAGGAAATTCTGTCGATGGTTGCGGTATCTGCGGTTGCCGTGCCACCCCCTTACTTCGATGTTGGCGCATCGATGCGCTTCTTCCCGTCGGCCCTGTCGCGAAGGGCGATCTCGACAATGGCCGTATTGCGCTCATGCGCCTGGGGAGTTTCCCCGTCATTCTGGCAGGCATACGCGACCCGCCCGTGCCCCGCAGGTGGGGCACTCGCCGCGACAATACCAGCGTTTCGTAAGCGGCATCGCCTCTCCAGTGACAAACTCGTGACAAAATCCGTGATCACGCCCCAACGGCACAGCCATACGCACGGGGTGCTTGCAACGATTGCGCAGATGGGTAGAGCTTGGAGTCTATGGCTATTCGATTTTTACACACTCGCATTCGTGTGAGCGACATGGAACGCTCCATCGACTGGTATTGCCGCAGCTGCGGATACCGGGTCTTCAAGCGCAATGACAAGTCGCCCGCTGGAAACCAAATCGTTCACTTGGAACTGCCGGGCAACGCGGCTATGCTGGAGCTGTGCTACTCGCCCGACTTCGACGTGAAATTTCCCGAGGATCTGATGCACACCTGTATCGGCGTGGATGACATCGTGGAATATTGCGGCAAGCTCGAGGCCGACGGCTTTGACATCTGGCCTTCCGACTGGAAAACAAAATTTACCTCCGGTGGAATGAAGATGGCCTTCATCACCGATCCGGATGGCTACGAAGTGGAAATCCTTGAAAACAAGTAAGGACTGCAACGGGAGCTTGTTCCGGCGGTTGAGCGACTGCCGCTTCAGTTAGCCCAGAGGGCGTTCATTGCGGGTGACTGGGATTTTAAATCTTCGTTCCATGAGCCATCCAATCATTTTCACGGTCGTTCTCCTTTCGATTGCCAACGTTTTCATGACCTTTGCCTGGTACGGGCATCTCCGCCATTTTCAGGCCTGGCCATGGTATGGAGTGGAGTGGTCTTCATCGCATGGGGATGCGCCTTTTTTGAATACCTCTTTCAAGTTCCGGCGAACCGTATCGGCTTCACAGCCATGACCTTGCCGCAACTGAAGATTCTTCAGGAAGTGATCACGCTCACCGTTTTTGTTCCCTTCGCCATGTATTATATGCACCAACCTTTCAAATTGGACTACATCTGGGCGGGCTTTTGTCTCGTCGGGGCCGTTTATTTTATTTTCCGTTAGGAAGATGACGAGAACGCGCAAGGCCGGGCAGTCTCCCCTCCTGGGCATTTTTGGCGGGACTTTTGATCCCGTTCACCATGGCCACTTGCTCGTTGCGCAGGATGCCTTGGAAAGCGTCCCTCTGGAGAAGGTCATTTTTGTGCCGGCGGCCCGGAATCCTCTCAAAGGCTGGCAACCTGCCGCCAGCGACCGGCATAGATTGGAAATGGTGCGGCGGGCGATCGAGGGCGTGGAGCGTTTTTCCGTGGATCCTGTAGAGCTTGAGCGGGGAGGTCCCAGTTATGCCATCGACACGGTGGCAGCCTTGCAGGAAAGCCATCCACAGGCCCGTTTCGCCTGGATCATCGGAGCCGACCAGTTGGCCGATTTGCCAAAGTGGCACCGGTTTGATGAATTGGCCTTGCGGGTGACTTTCCTTGTGTTGGAGCGGCCTGGATACGAAAGCCGGGCACCATCCGGTTTGCCGGGTCACTTGCGTTTGGAGTGGTTGCCTTCCCGTGCATTGGAAATCAGTTCCAGCGAAATCCGGTCACGGTGCGGGAAAGGGAAGCCGGTTGACTTTTTTCTGCCGGGGAGTGTAATTCAGTATATTCAAAATGAACATCTTTATCACCATACCTAACCTGTGTCTGTCCCGGAATTGAATGAAGAGGTGCGCGCCTGCTGTCAGGCGCTTGATGATAAAAAGGCGGAGGACATCACCGTTCTTCACCTCGGTCCGGAAAGTTCGCTGGCGGACTATTTCGTGATCGCCACCGGAACCAGTGACCCCCACTTGCGGGCTTTGGTGAACAATGTGGAAGCGACTCTGCGTGAGCGCCATGTGGAATGTGTGTCCTCGGAAAAAGCGAGCAAGTCCGGATGGATGGTGGTCGATGCTTACGACATCATTGTTCACGTTTTCACGGCAGAAACGCGCCGTTATTTTAATCTGGAGGGACTCTGGCGGGATGCCCGCCGCATTCAGGTGTCTTTTCCGCCTCCGGCGCGGGCTTCAGCGACCGCCCCGTAAACATCCCGGCGCGGCGGGCTTGTTTGGGAAAAAAATCTCTCGCGGAAAACGGATTGAAGAAAATCAACCCGTTCAGAATGAGGGCGACTCGTCCGCAGGAAGGATCTCCAGAACCCTTCACGATGGATCCGATGACGCGTTCGCCACTCTGATCACTGAACACCACCTGAAGCGGTCCCGCGCCGAATGAAACGCACCGGCGGCACCCATCCGAGGGCGATAAAGCCGAGCTGGGAAATGACAAACACCATGAGCCAGACGAAGGCTTCATCCATGAAGCCGTAGCTGTGCAGCCCCACGCCCAGCATGTTTGTGCCAAACCAGGACCAGGCGGTGATGATGTTGCCGAAAATCGTAAGCTGCATGATGCCCGTGGGGGTGGCGAGCTTGGCCCAGCGGGCGTGCAGGATGAGCGCCACCCACAACACAATCATGAGCGCGCCGTTTTCCTTCGGGTCCCAGCCCCAGAAGCGGCCCCATGATTGATCCGCCCAAATCCCGCCCAGCACCGTGCCGACGAAGCTGAAAAAGAGGGCGAAACACAGGATGCCATACACCATGCCGCTGATCGCTTTGCCCTGATCCTTCGGGATGCCGCCGAAAATGCGGTCCCGCACGATGTAGACGATGGCCAGACTCCCCGCGAGAAACACCGCCGAGTAGCCGATCGTCACCGTGGGCACGTGCGTCGCCAGCCAGAAGTTGGAATCGAGCACCGCCTGCATCATTTCAAGCGTATCCCCGGAATAGCTCAGATGGTAAGCGATAATCAATGTGCAAAAACCCACGGGAGCGGCGGCGGCGGCGGCAATGCCGTTGCGGAAAATGCGTTCGAGAACGAGGCAAAGAAGAACCGCCCCCCAGCCCACGAAAATCGCTGAGGAATAGAGGTTCGTCACAGGCGGGCGACCCTGGATATACATGCGGGCGAGCAGACCAAAGGTGTGGATCAGGAAGGCCACGAGGGTGATCCAGAAGGCCGCCGTGGCGAGGGTGCGGGGGTAGACCAGCCAGCTCGCGGCCGCTACGAGAAAGACGAGGACATACAGCACCTCGGCTGCCGTGAAGGGGTCGACAGTATTAAAGAAATGCTCGAACTGCACGCGCCCCGCATTCACCCCGCCGCGCTCGTGCAGGATCGGTTTGAGCTCGGCCACGATACGGTTGAAGGTGGCTGCATCGCGGTTGGCAAAGGCTTCGGAAAGCAATGCGTATTTCTCCACGACCGGATCGATCACGCCGGTCTCCGTCGCTTCCAAAAGGCTCACACCGAGATTGCGCCACTCTGGAAATCCGGTCTCCGGAGCCACTTCGGGCGGCACGCTCTGCAAGGTAAGCGTTCGCGCGAGACGAGCGTATTGAGTGGCGAAGAGGTTGATGGCGTTGGTCACCGTACGGTATTCTTCCGTCCCCGGTTCCTTTGTTGCCCGATCCGCCAAGGCCCGGCGGAGAATGGAAAAATTGACATCGTCGCGACCAAAGACCGGAGGCGGCACAAAGGTGTATGCCAAACTGTCGTAGAGCCCCACCGAGTCCGCCAATTTGACGAGCGCACGCTGATAGGGATTACGCAACTGGGGTTCCTCGGGCACGCCCGTCCACTGGGCCTGCAGCGTGTCGAAGTGGGGAAGAATTTCCCGCAGCGAAACGTAATTCCGCTCTTCGTTGTCGACACCGAGAATCCCTGCTACCTGGGGGTGATCGACCCGAAAGATGCGCCGGTCCACCGCCGCACCGGGAGCAAGGACCAGCTCCGTAAACCACTCGAGGGCGGACAGCCGGTCGCCCCCGTCGACCACACTGGACCGGTTGGCAATGAGCAGCAGGTTGGCGCGGGCGATTGAGTCGATGGGTTTTATGCGGCCGCCCTCCTGGGCCGGCAGGCGCCCGAAGGCGGCCAGATCCAGCTCGGTGTTATAGCGCGGCGGCGTCAGTTGACGCACCAAAATGAGCCCCACGATCAGGGTGAGCACCCCAAAAAGGATGCGCCGCACCTTGGGCGAGGCGTCTTTCATCAGGTCTGTCTGGCTCATATCGCCCCTCCTTGCTGCAAACGGGCTTCCCGGCGCTTCCGCCCTGCCTCAAAAAAGCTGATGATAAACTGCAGGAGCAGCCCCCCGCTGATCACCCCCGAGGCCACGTAGGGAATCCATCGGGCCGGGTTGCTCACCACCTGAAACATCGACTTCGTGTCGTTGTCCGCAAACGAGGCTTGGTAAAAGGTGAGACCGCTGTAGCGCAGGGGGTTGTTCATGAAGATCAGGGCGTGGCGCGGAGGCATATCGGGGGATTCGATGATGCGCACATCGCTGGAGAAATTGAAAGGGATCTCCGTACCGGGATACCGGTCATGGCGGAATTCGACCAACTCGATGTCGGCATCGAGGTATCGCCGCGAAAAGCGAAGCGCCAGTTCGTAAGTGCGCCCCTCGTATTCAAACATCTGCGGAGGAAAATACTCCCGCATGGGTTCCCCCTGGCGAAAAACATTCGAGAGGAGGAACCGCCCACGCGGACCGCGCGGCGTGACCACATCAACCAGGGCCGTTGTGATATTGCGTTCGCCCTCACGAAAGGTCGGGGCGATTTGGATGAAGGTGAGTTCGCGCTCGGCCCCTACCCCTTCGGTGATGCGTAGATTGGGTGTGCCGGGAGGCCCCTCGGCCATCGGAAAAATGGCTGCGTTCTTTGCGAAGCCCACTACGCGCAGCCGAAAAGGCAGGGAATCGTGGCTGAGAACCGCTTCCCGGCGACTGAATGCACTTACCGGCCAGCTGTAGACGCGAAAATGGTCGGGATCGGTGCGATCAACCACGACCAACTCATCATGGTGAAACGACTCCACATACCCTTTGCGCTCACCCTCGGCTAACCAGAGAAAGTATTCGCGCTGGCTGACTTGGGTCCAGAGTTGCCCCAGAAGCAAAAGGACCAGACCGGCGTGAATGAAGACAATACCGATTTTCTTATAACCCACCCGGTAATACCGGAAGTGCGCGAAGAAAAGGTTCAGCACGAGGAGCGGACCAATAAAATAGCCCCCTGGAAACGGGACCTCCAACCACCCCAGGCGCTCCGCGAAGGGTGCCTGCTGCGGGTAGGACCACGTCACGAAAACGTGCTCAAAATAGAGCTTCTGCGTATGGAAGATCCCGTAGTGAACTTGGTCCAGCGTGCCGAAGAACACGAGCACAACGGCGGCGGCGAGGAGCAGCACCGTGAGCTTGATACTGCTGAAAAAGGTGTAGAGGGCGCGCACGGTCCTTATTTGTTGGAGGGAGTTGGGTGGCCTGAGGCACCGGGAGGCGACCGCCGGAAGATGCGGGGCAGCAACGGGATCAGCCCCAGAAAAAAGAGAAGCAAGGTCGTCGTCATGAGCCCGTGAAGGTTGGCCACCACCGGCACGATGTGGTCATAGCGCAGGGCGATACCGGTGAGATTGCCCACAACTGTGAGAAAGCCGCTCAGGGAGCAGAGGAAGAAAAACAAACTCACAAAGCCAATATCTTCAAAACGAAGCGGCTTCGTCGGCGGGGGCGGCTTGGACTCAGACATCCGGAAATTCGATTGTGCGCAAAAATTCCATAAAGCTGTCCCGTTCCCGCGCTACGAGAGCCGTCGGGCCGGTCAGACGGAAAAACCAGGAGGCCCCGGAATGGGCCGCAATCGCGGTCACCGTGCCCTGCGAGGGACCGTCGAACTCGACCAGAGTGAGATCAATTCCGCGCGCCGGGAGGACCTCTGTCGCCGCAGGCAAGTCCGCCTCGGAGATCGGACCGAGTCCGAGTTGACCGCGCCAGCGATTGATATTGGCAAGGAGCCCCCCAACGTCGCCCGGGAAAGACGTGATGGAGATATCACCCTCCCCTTCCGGACCGGTCACCCGAAAGCTCCCCCGGCGCATCGCCGAAGCCACACCTTCTTGCCAGTGCCCCGGCACTTCAAAGGCTGGTCCGTCGCCGCCGAGATTCACCGCATTGGCCGGCAGCACTTGATCCACCATCGCATGCGAGGCGGGCCGCTCAAAGGTGGTCTCCGGAGCGGTTCCCTGGCGGTAGGCCTCGGTGCTCTCAGTGTTCGACTCCGAACTGCGCCGAACTTCGTAGACCCTGGGTTCGTTCCCGCCGCAGCCCACGAGAAAACTGCACAAGACGACGCCGGTCAAAGCCGTCCTTCCCCACCCCCGCGAGAAAATACTGCTTATCCTTAGCATGGCTAATAAGAGTCCAAGCCTTGCGCTCGCTTTCAAGTGAAATCGGGCATCAGGCAGCGGGCTGATCTTGGCGATTAGCAAGGCTTATGCCCTGCGGGCTGTTCGCCTTTTCACCGGTTGAAGCGGAACTCGGCTACATCACCGTCCTGGAAGACATACTCTTTGCCTTCCATGCGCACTTTTCCGGCGTCGCGGGCGCCCGCCTTCGATCCGTAGTGCGCGAGGTCCCCATAGGCCACGACCTCCGCCTTGATAAAGCCCTTTTCGAAATCCGTATGGATCACCCCGGCGCACTCGGGCGCTTTCATGCCCTTGGTGAAGGTCCAGGCGCGCACTTCTTTTTCCCCGGCCGTGAAATAGCTGGCCAGACCCAGCAGATCGTAGGTCGCCCGGATCAGTTGGCTGACGCCGGAATCCTCCACCCCCATCTCGGAAAGAAAAGCCGTCGCCTCCTCCTCATTCATGTCGCTCAGATCGGCTTCCAGTTTCGAGCAAATCACGGCGATACCGGCGGCATGCTGGTCCCGCACATAGGCCTCCACCTTTTGCACAAAGGGATTGGCGTGGGGGTCGAGGAGATCGTCTTCGGCCACATTGCAGGCAAAGATCACGGGCTTCGAGGAGAGCAGACAGAAACTTTTCAGACGCGGGCGCTCCTCCTCCGTCACGGGAAGGGTGTGTGCCGGATGGCCCTCATTGAGATGCGTCCGGAGGCGCTCGAGCAGGGCGACATTGGCCATCGCCTCCTTATCCTGGCCACGCGCTTTTTTGATTTGGCGCTCGTGCTGGTTCTCGACGGACTGCATGTCGGCCAGCACCAACTCCGTCGTAATCACTTCGATATCCCGAACCGGATCCACCGATCCCATGTTGTGGATGATATCGTCGTCCTCGAAGCAGCGCACCACCTGGATGACCGCATCCACCTCGCGGATATTGGCGAGGAACTTATTCCCCAGTCCCTCCCCTTGGCTCGCCCCCGCGACCAGCCCGGCGATATCGACAAATTCGATTGCCGCCGGAATCACCACCTGTGTTCCCGCGATCTTCCGCAGCACCTCCAGCCGCGCATCCGGCACCTGCACAATTCCCACATTGGGCTCAATCGTGCAAAACGGATAATTCGCCGCCTCCGCCTTCCGCGTACGCGTCACCGCATTAAAAAGCGTGCTCTTTCCCACATTGGGGAGTCCTACAATTCCTGCCTGCATCTCGAATATAAAATCCTCCACCATGCCGACTCTGCATCCCCGGTCAAGCGACGGTTTAAAAGATTCTGAAATTTTATCCTGGACAAAGATTTCCAGGAGGGAGACCATGGTTGCATGTCAAGGTATACGAAAAGGCCGGTTTTGGAGGACGAGGTGTGTGTGCATGTGATGTCGCGGGTGGTGCAGAAGCGTTTCTTGATCGATGAACGGGGAATGGAGGAGATGCGGCGGATTTTGCGCACGCAGGCGACGTTCGCCGGATTGGATGTGATCACGTTCTGCTTTCTCAAGAATCACTTTCATATTCTGCTGCATGTGGATCCGGTGACAGCGCGTATGGAGGTGTCGGACGCGGAGCTGGTGCGCCGTTTCCGGGCGCTCTACGGAACAAAGCGCTCGCCCTCGCTGGGGGTGGATGGGGATGGATTGGCCGTTGTGCTGAGTCAGGCTTCAGAGCGGACAGCGGAAGTGAGGCGCAAACTGAAGGCACGCATGGGGAACGTCTCGGTCTTCATGCGGGAACTGAAGACACGCTTCACTTTCTGGTACAACGAAAACTTCAAAACCGTGGGCACCTTCTGGGCGGAACGCTTCCGCAGCGTCCTGGTGGAGCCCGGCTCCCCCGCCCTGCGTAGCGTGGCCGCCTATATTGACCTCAATGCGGTGCGCGCCGGGCTGGCGAAAACACCCCAGGTCTATCGCTTCTGCGGCCTCGGGGAAGCCGCGAACAACCCCAGAGCAAAGCTCGCCTACGCCTGGCTTTCAAGAAGACGCCACCCCCCCCCTAACACACGACCAAAAACAGCGGATGAAATTTTCCAGTCTTATCTCACTCACGTTCAAAGAATTGTGACTCGTTTGGAGAACGAAAAAGCCGAGGCAGGAAAAGCCACCCTGGACACTCCCCCACCGCACGCGGTGCAGGAAGCACGCTCCGGTAACGAATACATGGGCAAGGGCTGCGCGGTGGGCACTTTTCAATGGATAGAGCAGCTCCTCGCGCCGAATGGCCTGCTCGGCTTCCTAAACCCAACGAAGCCCGGCAAGCCCAGGACGATTCCCGGCAGCTCCCTTTACTCCGCCAAACGGTGGCGAGGCAATGAAACGAATTCCTAACCGATCGGGCGACCAGTGCTCCCAAGGAAACTCCCAACGGCAGGGCGCACGGCCCAAAAGCCCGCCGAAATCCAAACGTGCCGGGGAGTGGCAGGGGCGGCGGGATTCGAACCCACGACCTACGGTTTAGAAGACCGTTGCTCTATCCGACTGAGCTACGCCCCCGGCAGACCGGCTCACGACAACCACCAGCCAAATCAAATCAAGTCATCGGAAGAGGAAGGGATTTGTCAATGCCCGTCCGGTTCGGCGCAAATCCTACCGAAATGCCCTCCCGCAAATTTTCTTCGGCGAAAGGATTGACAGAGGGAGTTGGCCCGTCTTTTCTCTCCCGTTTTTCCCTTTATGAAAACTTACTTGGCCAAGAAGTCCGAGGTGGAACCCAAATGGTATGTCGTGGATGCGTCCGGACAGGTCTTGGGTCGCCTTGCTGTGAAGATCGCCAACGTCCTTCGTGGGCGCCACCGCCCGACCTACACTCCCCACTGTGATACAGGGGATTTTGTCGTCGTGATCAATGCCGATAAGGTGGTGGTGACCGGTCGCAAGGAAACCGATAAGGAATACATGTCCTACAGCGGCTTCTGGGGTAATGAAAAACGCCGCAGCGTGGCCGAATACCGTGCCAAGCGTCCGGAGTTCATCATCACCCATGCCGTCAAAGGCATGCTGCCCAAAAACCGCCTCGGCTCCGCCCAACTCAAGAAGCTGCGTGTCTTCAAGGGTGCCGAACACACCCACGAAGCCCAACAGCCCGAGCCCCTCAACGTCTAAACTTTACCCAGTCGCATGACCACGGAAACCACCAACCTCTTCCTCGGCACTGGCCGCCGCAAGCGCGCCTCCGCCCGTGTCCGCCTCTTTGCCAATGGATCCGGCAAAATCACGATCAACGGCAAGACGATCGAAGACTACCTTCCCGGCGAAAATATCGTGCGCGCCGCCGAAGCTCCCCTGCACACCGTCAACAAGAAGAGTGAGTTCGATGCCATCGTGAGCGTCCAAGGCGGCGGCCCCCACGGCCAAGCCACCGCGATCGCCCTCGGCATCGCCCGTGCCCTCGAGAAGTTCGACGGTGAGCTCCGTGGCGACCTGAAGCGTGCCGGTCACCTCATGCGTGACCCCCGCCGCCGCGAGCGCAAAAAGGCCGGTCAACCCGGTGCCCGCAAGCGCTTCCAGTTCAGCAAACGTTAAAATTTCCGCTCCCTCCCAGGGACTGTTCCCTTTTTCGCCCTCCCTTCCCTGGTTACCTTACCGCGGGAACGGAGGGCGTCTTTTTTTTCAAGGATCCACATTTCATGATCGAGACCGGTATTGTCGGTGCCTCCGGGTATTCCGGAGAAGTTCTTGTGCGCCTCCTCGCAAAGCACCCCCGTGTGCGCCTGACGACGCTTGCCGCCCGCTCCCTCGCCGGTCGGTCTCTGGCAGAAGCCATGCCCTCCATGGCCGACATCCCGGGCGATCTATCCTTTATCGGGGCCGATCCCGCGGCCTTGGCGGCCTCTTCCGTGGAGGTCTTCTTTCTCGCCCTGCCGCACGGTGTGGCCAGTGAATTCGCCCTCCCCCTTGTCGAAGCGGGCAAGGTGGTGATCGACCTCAGTGCCGATTTTCGCCTGCACGACGCCGCCCTCTACCGCGAAGCCTATGGAGCTGACCACCCGGCCCCCGAACGCCTGGCCTCCACCCCTTACGTCATACCCGAGTTGGCCGCGCCCGGCTGGGAAGCGGCTTCCCTCATCGCCTGCCCCGGTTGCTACCCCACGAGTGTGCAACTGCCCCTCGTGCCCCTCCTGCGCACGGGCTGTATCGAAAGCCGCGATCTCGTTATCAACAGCGTCAGCGGCGTTTCCGGAGCCGGACGCAAAGCCACCGAGTTTTACAGCTATTGCGAGCGTGAGGGCAGCGTGACGGCCTACGGTATTCCGCGCCACCGCCACGCGGTCGAGATCGAGGAACAACTTGGGCACGCCGCGAAAGAGGCCGTCACCGTGCAATTCGTGCCCCATCTCGTGCCCATGGTGCGCGGAATTCAAACAACCATTATCGCCCGCGCCGCCGTGTCCGCCGCAGAGGCGCGGGAAGTCCTCCGGCAGCACTACACCGACACCCCGTTTGTGCGCCTCCTCCCGGCGGGTAAATTTCCCGATACGCGGGCCGTTGCCCACACCAACCGTTGCGACCTTTCCCTCACACACGATCCGCGCACGGGCCACTTTATTCTCAACAGCGCCATCGATAATCTCCTCAAAGGCGCCTCCGGCCAAGCCATCCAGATACTCAACGGAAAATTTGGCTGGCCCGCCACCGACGGTCTTCTCTGAAAGCCATGAGCCACCTCACACCTGTCAACCCATCCCACGGCCTCGTCGACGTGCCCGGCTTCCGCGTTGGCGTGACCGCCTGCGACATCCGCAATAAAGGCAACGATCGCCTGGACCTCACCCTCCTCGCGAGTGACCGGCCCGCCGCCGCCGCCGCCGTCTTCACGCGCAACCGCTTTGCCGCCGCGCCCGTTCTCCACGGTCGCCGCCTGCTCGCCGGGGGCCGCCCTGTCCGCGCCATCGTCGCCAACAGCGGCAACGCCAACGCCTGCACCGGCCAAGAGGGCATGGCCGACACCGAAACCATGGCCGCCCACACCGCCTCCGCCCTCGGCTGCGAAGACCACGAAGTCTTCGTCTGCTCCACCGGCCGCATCGGCGAGCGCCTTCCGATGGAACGCATCAAAGCCGGCATCGCCCGCGCCGCAACCGGCCTCAGCGATGCCCCCGAAGCCGGTTGCAAAGCCGCCGACGCTATCCTCACGTCCGATACCCGGCGGAAGGTTGTGACCGTTCGCACCCAAATCGGCGGCCGCACCGTGACGGTAGCCGGCATCGCCAAAGGCGCCGGCATGATCCAGCCCGACATGGCAACGATGCTCGCCTTCATCGCCACCGATGCCAGCATCCCCGCCCCCGATCTGCAAAGCTTCCTTACCACCGCTGTCGGCCCGACCTTCAACGCCGTCACGGTCGATGGCGACACCTCCACCAACGACACCGTCCTCCTCCTCGCCAACCACATGAGCGGCGTGACCCTGGAAAGCGCGGCCGACCGCGCCGCCTTCGCCGAAGCCCTCCTTCACGTCTGCGACGACCTCGCCCGCAAAATCGTCGGCGACGGCGAAAAAATCACCAAAGTCGTCGACCTCCGCGTGGAGGGAGCCGCCACTCAAGCCGATGCGGAAAAAGTGGCCCGCACCATCGGCAACTCCCTCCTCGTCAAATCCTCCTGGTTCGGCGGTGATCCCAACTGGGGCCGCCTCCTCGACGCCGCCGGATACGCCGGGGTCGACTTCGATCCGGACCGCGTCGTCCTCGATTACCTCCCTTGCGAAAAAGGCGATCCCGTCCCCGTCTTTGCCAAGGGTCAGGCGATACACGCCAACAAACCTCTCTGGAAAGCCCTCGTGGCCGCCCCGCAATTCGGCATCCGCCTCCATCTCGGCGGGGGCGAGGCGACCTTTCGCCTCCTCGCCTCCGACCTCACCGACGGCTACGTCAACTTCAACAAATCCGAATAGCCCCATGTCCACCGCGATCGACATCCACACCAAGACCGAAGTGCTCCTCGAAGCCCTTCCCTATGTGCAGGCCTTTCGCGGCAGCACCTTCGTCGTGAAAGTCGGCGGCTCCTTCATGGAGGCCGAAGAAGCGCAACGAAGCGTGGCCGGCGACCTCGTCTTCCTCGCCGCCATCGGGATCCGCGTCGTCGTTGTGCACGGGGGCGGCAAAGCCATCTCCCGCGCCATGGAGGCGGCCAACATCCCCCCCGTCTTCCGCAGCGGCCTGCGCGTCACCGACGGGGCCACCGTCTCCATCGTCGAGCGCACCCTCAACACCGAAATCAACGCCTCCGTCGTCCGCTACCTTCAGGATAAAACCGGCCTCGCCACCGGCGTCTTTGGCCAAGACGTCTTCCGCGTCGAAACCCTCCGCGAAGACAGCGATGGCAATCCCCTCGACGTCGGCTTCGTCGGCCGGGTCGTCCATGTGAAGCCCTATGAAGTCGAGGCGCACCTCGCCGCCGGGCGTATCCCCGTCGTCTCTCCCGTGGGCATGGACACTTCCGGGCAGTTCCACAACGTCAACGCCGATGCCGCTGCCGCCGCCCTCGCCGGTGCCCTCAAAGCCCGCCGCCTCGTCTTCCTCTGCGACGTGCCCGGCCTCCTCCGAGACCCCAAAGACCCCTCCACCATCATTTCCACCCTCCACGTCGGCGAAGTCGCCGCGCTCCGCCAAGCCGGTGTAATCGGCAGCGGCATGTTACCCAAAGTCGAAAGCGGAGTCGCCGCCCTGCACGAAGGCGTGCGCCGCGTCCACTTCATCGACGGCCGCCTCGCCCACAGCCTCCTCCTCGAAATTTTCACAGACGAAGGCATTGGCACCGAAATTGTCTCCGGCCAAGATGCTCCATAATCGGATTCTTCAAAAGAATCGTCACTCGATCAAACCGCCTCCCAGCTCCCGTCACCCTCCCACTTTCCACCCCCCGAGCCATGTCCCTCACCGCCGCCAAAGTCACCTCCGCCAAAGTCGCCGCGCTCTACGATGCGCACGTCATGAAAAACTACGGCAAAGCCCCCTTCACCATCGTGCGCGGTGAGGGGAGCTACGTATGGGATGCGGAGTCGCGGCGCTATCTCGACTTCAGCACGGGTATCGCCGTCAATACTCTCGGGCACGGCCACCCCCACTGGATCCGTACCGTGCAGGAACAGGCCGCCCGCCTCACCCACGTGAGCAACCTCTTCCACGTTGAGGGTCAGGGCCGCCTCGCTGCCCGCCTCTGCGAACGCGCCGGCCGCGGCCGCGTCTTTTTCTGCAACAGCGGCGCGGAAGCCAACGAATGCCTCCTCAAGCTCGCCCGTCTTTGGGGGCGCCAACGCGCCGGAGGCAAAGAAGGCGTCTGCTACGAAGTCATCACCGCCACCAACTCCTTTCACGGGCGCACCTTCGGGGGCATGTCCGCTACCCCCCAGGAAAAAGTGCAGGGCGGCTTCCGGCCCCTCGTGCCCGGCTTCCGCCACGCCGAGTTCAACAACCTCGCCGCCTTTGAAGCGGCCATGACCGACCAGACCGCCGCCGTCTTCGTGGAAACCATCCAGGGCGAAGGCGGTATCCATCCGGCCACGACAGAATTTCTCTGCGGCTTGCGCGATCTCTGCGATGCCCGCGGTTGCCTCCTCATGATCGATGAAGTGCAGTGCGGAATCGGGCGCACCGGCCATTTTTTCGCCTACGAGGCCGCAGGGATCACCCCCGACGCCATCGGTATGGCCAAAGGCCTCGGGGGCGGCTTCCCCATCGGAGCCGCCTGGGTCCGCCAAGGTTACGATGAACTCTTCACCCCCGGCTCACACGGCACCACTTACGGCGGAGGTCCCCTTGCCTGCGCCGCCGCCAACGCCGTCATCGACGTCATCGAGGAAGAACACCTCCTTGACCGGGTACGCGAGCAAAGCGCCATCTGGAAAGGACAACTCGACGACCTCATCCGCAAGCACCCCGCCCGCCTCAAAGGCCTCCGCGGGCGCGGCTACCACATGGCCCTCGTTGTCGACGGCGACCCCCTCGACCTCGTTGCCCTCTTCCGCAGCCACGGGCTCCTCTGCGTGCGCGGCGGCACCGATGCCATCCGCCTCATGCCCCCCCTCACCGTTTCCCCGGCCGAACTCACTGCTGCCGTCGACATAATAGACCTTGCCCTTGGCACGGCCGCCTGATTTTCTGCCTCCACACTCAAACGCCGTTCAGCCATGTCCCAGAGTTTTCTCCAGTGCACCGATATCCACAAGGGTGACCTCGAAGCCCTCTTCCACCAAGCCGCCGCCCTCAAGCACGAACGTCCCCGCGGCCATGCCCCTTACCTGGAAGGGCAAACCTGGGCCCTCATCTTCCACAAACCCAGCACCCGCACCCGCGTATCCTTCGAAGTCGGTCTGCACGAACTCGGCGGCCACCCCCTCTACCTCGAACAAAGCCAAACCCAAATGGGCCGCGGCGAAACCGTCGCCGACACCGCCAAGGTCCTCTCCCGCTATGTGCGCGGCATCATCATCCGCACCTTCGACCACGCCCTCGTCGAAGAACTCGCCCGCGAAGGCTCCGTGCCCGTTGTCAACGGCCTCACCGACCTCTTCCACCCCTGCCAAGTTTACGCCGACGCTTTCACCCTCAGCGAACGCTGGGGCATCGAAGACGAACGCGCCAGCTCCCTCCAAGGCCGCAAACTCGCCTTCATCGGCGACACCGCCTCCAACATGGCCAACTCCTGGATCCTTGGCGGGGCCCACTTTGGCATGGAAATCGCCCTCTCCGGCCCGGAAGCCTTCCGCCCCAAGCCCGAAATCGAAGCCCGTCTTAAAACCGCCGGTCTCCCCCTCAACTACACCTTCACCACCGATCCCGCCGAAGCCGCCCGCGATGCCGACGTCATCTACACCGACGTCTGGGTGAGTATGGGAGACGAAGCCGAACGCGAAGCCCGCCTCAAAGCCTTCCGCCCCTATCAGGTCGACGAGCGCCTCATGGCCCTCGCCAAGCCCGACGCCTATTTCATGCACTGCCTCCCCGCCCACGAAGGCGAGGAAGTCACCACCGCCGTCTACCGCGGCCCCCAATCCATCGTCCTCGACGAAGCCGAAAACCGCCTCCACATGCAAAAGGCCATCCTCCTTTACCTCGTCGACGACCGCTGAGCACCTTTCCCTCTTCCCTCTCATCACTTCACTTAAAAAAATAATTTTGCAGTCTGATTATTGGTTGACTTAAGGAGCAGCGGCGACGAGATTGAAGGCATGCGAATCAAGATGCGTAAGCAGTTGGGTGTATATCACTGTGTGAGCCGGGTGGTGGACCGGCGGCGGGTGCTCGGAGATGTGGAGCGAGAGGTGATGCGCAAGATCCTGTGGCGGGTGGCGGACTTTTGTGGGGTGGAGCTGCTCACTTATTGCCTGATGGGCAATCACTTCCATGTGCTGGTGCGGGCAGGGAAGGAACAGGGTGCGGCGAGCGATGCGGCGGTTTATGCGCGGGCCGAGGGCTACTATGCCAGCGGACAAAGCTTGGCGCAAAAGGAGTATTGGGCGGAGATTGAGCGGGCTTACCGAAAAGGGGGCGAAGATTGGACCGGGTGGGCGGAGCGCCTGCGGGCACGGATGGGGGATGTGTCGTGGTTTATGCGGCTGTTTAAGCAGGGGTTCTCGGTGTGGTTCAACCGGCGGGGAGATCGCACGGGGACGCTCTGGGAGAGCCGTTTTACGAGCGTGTTGGTGGAGGATGCGCCGCTGGCAGTGGCGACGGTGGCCGCTTACATCGATTTAAATCCGGTGCGGGCGGGGCTGGTGAAGGATCCGAAAGATTACCGGTGGTGCGGGTATGCGGAGGCGCTGGCGCGGGGAAAACGGAGGCGTCCGTCGCTTTGTTGTTTGTTTCAGGCGAAGGATTGGGCGGAGGCGCTGGCGCGGTATCGCCTGATCCTGTTCAACAAGGGGGCATCGGGGAAACCGGGGCAGGCTTCGATTTCGCCGGAGGCGCGAAAAGCGGTGCAGGTGCAGGGCGGGCGGTTGGGCCTGGGGTCGCTGGTGCGGCACCGGGTGCGCTACTTCACGGCGGGAGCGGTGGTGGGGAGCCGCGCATTTGTGGAGGCATGCTTTGCGGATTTCCGTGAGCGGTTTGGGCGGAATCGGAAGAAGGGGGCGCACGCAATGCGCGGAGGCGACTGGGAGGGACTGACGAGTCTGCGGGATTTGCGAAAAGACTCTATGGGATGAGGTGAGGGGAATCTTCCCAGTCAATCAAGCATGGCCCGCCAGCGGAATCAGGGAATGGCGACAACGCACGACCCTGCTCCACTGAACATTAAGGGAATGGAGAGCCCCATCCGGGGTTCATGCGCAAAATCGAGACGCCCGGGCGAGCAAAGATTCCGCACGGTCGCTCCAACTGATCCCGCAGAACTCAGATAAACTCGTTGAGGAGGTTTTCGAGCATTTCCTGGCGACCGCTGGCGAGGGTGGGTTCGCCGTTGCCGAGGGCATACTCAGACAACTCCTGCAGGGTCACCTCGCCCTTTTCTATGCGCGCGCCGAGACCCGAGTCGAAGGAGGCGTAGCGTTGCTTAACGAATTCATCAAAACGACCGTCGGCGCGGATGGCGGCGGCGATCTTGAGGCCGCGGGCAAAGGCATCCATGCCGCCGACGTGGGCATGGAAGAGGTCTTCCGGCTCATGCGATTCGCGACGGCGTTTGGCGTCGAAGTTGAGGCCGCCAGTGGTGAAACCGCCCATGCCGAGAACCACGAGCATGATCTCTGTGGTGAGGTAGAGGTCGGTCGGGAATTGGTCGGTGTCCCAGCCGAGAAGGGTGTCACCGCGATTGGCATCGATGCTCCCGAGTGCGCCTGCGGAGGCCGCCACGACCAGTTCGTGGCGCATGGTGTGGCCGGCGAGGGTGGCGTGGTTGGTCTCGATGTTGAGCTTAAAGTGGGGCAGGAGGTTGTATTCGCGGAGAAAGTTTAGACAGGCCGCCGAGTCGCTGTCGTATTGGTGCGTGGAGGGTTCGCGGGGCTTGGGCTCGATGTAGAACTGCCCCTTGAAGCCGATGGCCTTTTTGTAGTCGACGGCGAGGTGAAGGAGGCGGGCGAGGTGGTCCAACTCGCGCTTCATGTCGGTGTTGAGGAGGGTGGCGTAGCCTTCCCGGCCGCCCCAGAAGACGTAACCTTCGCCACCGAGGGCGTGGGTCGCATCCATCGCCGCCTTGATCTGCGCCGCCCCGTAGGCAAAGACATCGGCCGAGGGTGAGGTGCCCCCGCCTTGAGCGTAACGCGGGTGGCTGAAGAGACAGGCCGTCCCCCAGAGCAGCTTCTTGCCGGTGGCCTTCTGCATTGCCCCGAGCTTCTCGACGACCTTTTCAAGGGCTGCGTTGGAGGCGGCCAGGTTGTTCAGCTCAGGCGCGATGTCGCGGTCGTGGAAGCAGTAGCGGTCGATACCGCACTTATCCAAAAACTCGAAGAAGACGTCCACGCGCTTGAGGGCGTTGTCCACCGTGGAGGACTTGTCGTCCCAGGGCATGAGGGCGGTGCCGCCGCCGAATGGATCGCTCAACTCGTTGCGCATGCAGTGCCAATAAGCGGCGGCAAAGCGCAGGTGCTCCGCCATGGTTTTGCCTTCAACGACAGCATCGGCGTCGTAGTGACGAAAAGCGAAGGGGTTACGCGTTTGCGGGCCTTCGAAGCGGATTTTCGGGACATTCGGGAAGAAGCTCATGGTTTTGAATGAAGCGTGAGAATTTTGAGGTTACCCCCCTGTGAAAGAGAACCATGCGCAAGGATTCAATCGAATTCGGTGCACACTGAGGATTAGTTTTGCTCAGCAAGGCTCTCTCCCAACAAATCTATGGCGGGGAGGTTTTGTTAAATTTTTGCAGCGAAAAGGGCCCGCTTTTGGTCGTCTTCGGGCATTGGCACTAACGATGCGGACAGTGAGGCTATGCAACCACTCGACTACCCACACTTGGAGAGCAAAGGATTCATCGGAGCCATCGAATGCACAGATACCGGGGTGACGATACAGTCCAGCGGGGAGGAGGTGGAGCTCCTCGGCCAGGTGCTTGGTTACGTTACACAAATTGGGAACATGATCGGCGAGTCCTTCGGTTTGGACAACCTGGAGGAGGCTCATCTCATCGGATCAAACACCACGGCTGTTTGTATCCCTCTGGAAGGCAATCATCTCGGTGTCCTCTGTTCAAATCGAGCGCAGATCGATAGCCTCATCTCCGAAATCCTCAACTAAGCCGGTATATGGTCGAAAAAGTCATCAAAAACGTGCTTGAGCTGAGCGGGGTCGATGGAGCCTGCATCCTCGATAAGCGCGGGACGCTCCTTCACAACTCTCTGCCTCCTTACTTTATCGCGGATTTTCTTGAGGATTTGTCTCGGCGTATCTTGTCGATGTATGAGGCGGTGGACGAGAATTACTTACCCTGCGACGACTATCTGCTCAAGTTCCCACAGAAGTTCATCCAGATCCGCAGGAGCCGTACGATTTTGCTCATCGTCATCGTCGACCCCGGGGTAAACTTGGTGTCTCTGAGAATGGTGACCAATATCGTGCTCAAGCACGTGACTCCAAAGATCGTCGGAGAGTTGCGGGCAGGGGTGCAACAGGAAGCCGAGACACGGGCGTCGCCCGAGACCCCGGCACCGGCTCCGATTGAAGCCGTTAAGCCCGCTCCCGTCCCGCCGACTTTACCCGAGCCTCCGCCTTTGCCGAAGATCCCGCCCAAGGAAGCCGAGCTTGAGCCAGTGGCCACAGAGGCTTCCCCCGCCCCGGCGATGCCGCCCCCGAAAAAGCGCTTCTACCGCGGAGTGGAATATTAGAGCGGAGACCCCGTTCGTCTGACCCGCAGAACCAAAGCCTTCCATGATCCACGTATTCACCCGTGATGCCCGCTTGCGGGGCCGTCTGGCTCTCCTTCTCCGGGAGTTGGGGCATAGCGCGCAGTTTTTTGAAAGCGTGGTAGACTCAGTGGAGGCAGCAAGTAGTCGCCCAAGATCCCTCTTGATCAGAGACATTGCGATGGCGGAGGAGGCCGGGGCTTTGCAGTCGTCGACAAAGGAATTACCCGAGGTATGGGTAGAGGCACCTGAGCAGCTTTCTCAGGATTCGGTAAGGGGTCGACCTGCCAACTCCGAGTTCTACGTTTTGCTTCCTCAGCAACCAAACCGGGCTAAAGAACGGTTGCGCTCAGCAATCAATCAGGCCCTCGTCCGGGGACCGCAGACCCTGCGTTTGCATCGGGACGCGTCCCTCCGGCCTCCCGCTTCCGTCCCTGCGCAAGCACGATCTTCCGCCAACTTTACGCAAAGCCGCTTTGGCCGGGGATCAACCGCGCAAGCTCAGGTAAGCGGGACGCCCCGTGCCCGCCCATCCGTACCGGAACGTCCGCTTGGGCAACCTGCGGTCCCCTCGCCAAAGCCGGCGGCGCCCTCCCCTCCCCGCTATCTCATTGCTGAGAGCGTGGCAGCCAGGAGCCTCCTCACGCGCCTGCGCACGGCAAAGAATTTCCAAGCTGCGCTCGTCTTCCACGGGCCGGCCGGTGCGGAGTTTGAAACCGCCGCCCGGGAGGTAAACTATCTGGTCAACGGCGACCGCGAAACCCTGGCTTTCATCCCGCCCGACGATTTTTCGATTGAGCGCCTCGTCCAGATGGAACGGGCCTGTGAAAGCTCGAACGGACCGCGTCTATGTTTTTTACAGCATTTAGAGGAGATCCGCCCGGAACCAGCCCGCCACCTGGCGGAAATCGTCCAGCGTCTGAAAAGGGCCCCGCGCCCTCCCCTTCGGCTGCTCACCGCGCTCAAAAAAGGGCAAGGCTTTCTCGATCCAGTGGCCGAGCAAATTGTGGAAACGCTGCTCACGGATCTCCCCCGCCTCGAACTGCCGCCGCTCTCGCAACGGTTGGAGGACATTCGGCCGCTTGCCCTGCGCCTTCTCAGCACCATGCTCGAAGCGCACCCGTTTTTGGTCGTCCGGGAGATTTCGCCCGAGGCCCTCACCTTCCTTGAAGAGCAAAGCGGGAGTCTACAGTTCGCCGAGCTGGTGGGCCTCCTGAGAAACGCCTTTGCCCTGGCTTCACGCCCCGTTCTCGGGGTGGCTGAACTGACCGGGCTTCTCGACTCCGACCATGCTGGCCGCCACCTCCTCGAAAGCGCGGCGGACGAGCACTGCTTCCCGAATGCGGGACAGGCCGGCTAACCCGTAAATCCGCCCCTTCAGCGGCACCGCAGGGAGTCTCCCGCTTGTTCACACAGCGTGTGGAAGAAATGGGGATAAATTTATCGCGATCCGGCTTGTCGTTCAGGCGGAAAAATGACCGGATAGCCTCTGAAATCAGCGGTTCGCCCGTCCCCGATGATTTTTCTTAAACTATACCGTTGACTCTACATCTTGGGCTTACCTACCTTCCTTACCCCTATATATTGTGGTTAGCTGTCTCGATCTTTCTGCTTTGAATGCCCGAGTTAACCCCTTATCTGGTGATCCGACACAAACTCTGCACGCGATAAATTCCGCACCTGAATTCATGGAAACGACGACCTATAAAATTGGCGAAAAGACCTTCATTCTCGACCGCGCGAAAGCCGAAGCCGCCTATGCCGCCAAGCGCGTGATCAATGGCCGCGACACGATGTTTTTCAACATCCTCCCCCTCAAATACCAGTGGGCCTACGACCTCTACCGCACCATGAAGTCGAACCACTGGGAACCGGAGGATGTGCCCATGCAAAAAGACGTCGAGCAATGGCGCGACACCTCCGGATACATCACCGACATCGACCGCTGGATCATCAAAATGGCCATCGGCTACTTCAGCGCCGCTGAAGGCATTGTGGGCGATAACATCATCCATGTCACCCGCGAAGTCGTCACCGCCCCCGAGCTGAAGCTGGTCCTCGGCCGGCACGCCCACGAGGAAAATATCCACGCCGACAGCCTCGTCTACATGATCAGCTCCCTCGGCCTCAACCCGCACGAGTGTGAGGCCATGTTTGAGGATATTGAGACCATCCGTGCGAAAAACGACCTCCTCGTGAAGAACAGCCGGGACCTCCGCAAGGATCTCGATTTCAAAGACTTGCGAAACCAGCAAGAACTCGCAAAAAACATCTTTCTCTTTGGCCAGTGCATGGAAGGCACGCAATTTTACGGCCTCTTCGGTATGGTCCTCAGCCTATACCGGCAGGATAAGTTCACCGGTATCGGCCAGATGTTCCGCTACACCCTGCGCGACGAGTCCAACCACATCGACCTCTTTAAGCACCTCCTCCTCGATCTGGTGGACGAAAACCCCGGCATCTGGACCAACGAATTCCAGGAGGAGCTGGTCAGCCTGATGAAAGAAGCCGTGCGCCTCGAAAAGGCCTTCATTGCCGACTGTTTGCCGGTCAACAGCGTCGGTCTCAGTTGCGACGAGTTCGCCCAATACATCGACTACATCGCCGACCGCCGCCTCGAGAGCGTGGGCCTTTCGCCCCTCAACCCCGGCGTCAAGAATCCGCTTCCCTGGCTCGCCGAGCTCATGGATATGCAGAAAGAGCAGAATTTCTTCGAGGGCCGCGTGACCGATTACCAAAAGTCCAGCGCCCTCGGGGTCGTCGACGACGACGAGCTCTAGGCTCCCCGCAACCGTTGCTTTCACTTTCGCGGGGGGTGGCTCGATCCGCCCACCGCTTCACGCATTCCGCCTTCCAACGACCTCTCCCAAACAACACACCCCGTATTCCATCGCCGCCATGCTTAAACATCCTGCTTACGAAGAAGATCTCGCCCTCAAACGCTTTGCCACCGCTCCCGCCGACTCCAAACCACGCTTTGACTGGCGCGGAGTCGTGAGTGCCGACGCCATCCAACCCGCCGATGGCAAAGGGGCCGCCGTCAAGGTGCGCGTGAACGACGTCCTCCTCGACTTCGATCTCGCCCAAGTCGCCGAAACCGTCGGCGACGCCCTCACCAACCTTCTTCTCTCCCGCGACGAAGAAGAGGATACCATTTACTCCGACAAGAACCGCGAATTCGTCGGCGCGGTGGCACAAACCGTGGCCGACCGCCTCACGCAACTCGCCAAAGAAGGCAAGTCCCTCACTCTCAGTGAGCGGGAAATCTATCTCCTCACGGAAAAGACCCTCATCGAGCGCAACGCCCCCGATGTCGCCAAGAGCCTTCTTCTTCTGCGCAGTGCCGGAAGTGAGCCCGAGTCTCTCCCGCTCCTGGTGCGCGTCATCCGCCGCAACAACCAGGAAGTCTTCTGGGATGAAAACAAAGTCGAGGTCGCCGTGCGCAAAGCCTTCCTCACCCTCGGGTTCGACTCCGAGCCAGCCGTGCCCGTGAGCAAGGCCGTGACCGAGCGCATCCGCGCCCTCAATGTCTCCCGCGTGCACATTGAGGAAATCCAGGACATCGTGCAGGAAGAACTGATGCGCCAGGGTCACTTCAAGGTCGCCGAAGCTTACATCCTCTACCGTGCCCACCGGCGCGCCCTTCGCGACACCGAAACCACCGCCGCCGAGTCCGACGACAGCCGCCAGGAGAGCATGATCTTCCTCTCCCGCGAAGACGGCACCAACGTCTTCTGGGACGGCTCCGACCTCCGCGCCCGCATCGATTATGGTATGATCGGCCTCGACCTCTGCCTCACCCGCGAAGAAATCGAAGTCGAACTCCGCCGCTCCCTCTACGCCGAGATGAAGGAAAGCGACCTCCGCCGCACCATCATCCTCAACGCCAAAAGCCTCACCGAGCGCGATGCCGACTTCGGCAAATTCGCCGGGCGCATCCTCCTCACCTACATCTACGAGGAAGTCCTCGACTGGAACATCAACGAGCACGGCATTGGCCGCCTCAAAGAGTTCCACCAAAAAGCCTTCAAGCGCTACCTGCAGCACGCCGTGCGCATCGAGCGCCTCAACCCCGAGTTGCTCCACCGCTACAACCTCGACGCCCTCTCCGAAGCCCTCGATCCGGGCTCCGACATGGACTTCGATTTCCACGGCATCAAGACTCTCTACGACCGCTACCTCATCGTCGATAAAACGGCGCGCAATGCCCGCCGCCTCGAAACGCCCCAGTTCTTCTGGATGCGCGTCGCCATGGGCCTCTTCATCCGCGAAGAATCGACCCCGGAAGATTGGGTGATCCGCCTCTACAATCTCTACAAGGGGCGCCGCTTCTGCTCCAGCACCCCCACCCTCTTCAACAGCGGCACCCTCCACAGCCAGCTCTCCAGCTGCTACCTCTACAAGGTCGACGACTCCATCGAGAGCATTATGCTCCGCGGTATTGCCGAAAACGCCTTCCTCTCCAAGTGGGCCGGGGGCCTCGGCGGCTCCTGGACCTCCGTCCGCGGAACCGGGTCCTACATCAAGGGCACCAACGGCGAGAGCCAAGGCGTCATCCCCTTCCTCAAGATGCACAACGACCAGCTCGTGGCCGTCAACCAGGGGGGCAAACGCAAGGGCTCCGGCTGCGCCTACCTCGAAACCTGGCACAACGATATCTACGACTTCCTCGAACTGCGCCGCAACGTGGGCGACGACCGCCGCCGTACCCACGATATGAATACAGCCAACTGGGTGCCCGATCTCTTCATGAAACGCCTCACCCAGCGCGGAGAGGACGGCGCGAAAAAACATTGGACCCTCTTCCGCGCCAACGAAGCCGCCGACCTCCACGACCTCTACGGCAAAGCGTTTGAGGAACGCTATGAGCACTACGAGGCGCTCGCCGAACAAGGCAAAATCTGGAGCCGAAAAGTAGAGGTCGTGGACCTCTGGAAGCAAATGCTCAAGATGCTCTTTGAGACCGGCCACCCCTGGATCACCTTCAAGGACCCTTGCAACGTGCGCAGCCCTCAGGATCACTGCGGCGTCATCCACAGCTCCAACCTCTGCACCGAGATCACCCTCAACACCAGTGCCGACGAAACCGCCGTTTGCAACCTCGGCTCCGTCGTCCTCGAAAACCACCTCCGGGAAGACGGTAGCCTTGATCTCGAACTCCTTCGCGAGACCGTCCATACCGCCGTGCGGGCGCTCGACAACGTCATCGACATCAACTTCTACCCCACCGAAGCAGCCCGCAACGCCAACCAGCGCCACCGGCCCATCGGACTCGGGGTCATGGGCCTGCAAAACGCCCTCTACCTCAAAGGGGTTCCCTTCTGCTCGGAGGAAGCGGTCGCCTTCAACGACGAATTCATGGAAGCCATCGCCTGTTTCGCCTACGAAGCCTCCAGCGACCTCGCAGCTGAACGCGGCACCTATAGCAGCTACCGGGGCTCCAAGTGGGACCGGGGCCTCCTCCCGCAGGACACCCTCGCCCTTCTCGAAGAAGAGCGCGGACTCCCCGTGGAAGTCCCCCGCGGCGGTAAGCTCGACTGGACCCCCGTGCGCGAAAAAATTGCCCGCCAAGGCATGCGCAACTCCAACGTCCTCGCCATCGCCCCCACCGCCACCATCTCCAACATCGTCGGCTCCACACCTTGCATCGAGCCGACCTACAAAAACATCTACGCCAAGAGCAATCTCGGGGGGGACTTCGTCATCCTCAATCAATTCCTCGTCAAGGAGCTCAAAGCCCGCAACCTCTGGAACGACACCATGCGCGACCAGCTCAAGTATTTCGACGGCGACCTCGACAAAATCGAAGGCGTCCCCGCCGATCTGCGCGAGCGTTACCGCACAGTCTTCGAAGTCGACTACATCTGGGTCATCCGCGCCGCCGCGCGCCGCCAGAAGTGGATCGACCAGAGCCAGTCGGTCAACCTCTGGCTCGGCAAGCCCGACCTCAAGACCCTCTCGCACATGTACCGCGCCGCCTGGAGCCAGGGACTCAAGACCACGTATTATCTCCGCACCCTCGGTGCCTCCAACATCGAGAAAGCCACTGTGGCCATGAAGGCTGAAGTCCGGCCCAAAGCCTCTGCCGAAGCCGTCGCCGCCTGCTCCCTCGAAGCCCGTATGCGGGGCGAAGAGTGCGAAGCCTGTCAATGAGGGGCACGCCTTCATCCCCCATTCGATTTTGATGCCTAAAGCGCGCGCTCCTATGAAGGGGGCGCGCGCTTTTCGTTTACGGCCGCGCCTTCATTGCCGAACTCAATCTCGCCTGAAATCGACAGTGCCTTCGCAGTCGGCCAGGCTCAGGACTCCTTACTTCGGTGAAGTGATCTAGACACTTTTTGGACACGCAACGCGTTTCATCATCTCGCCGCGTGGCGGGCATCTTCCGTAGCAGGGTGGCCATTTTGGCCCCCGGCTCTGCGGCGAGGGAAAGGCGGAGGTAGCGGAGATTCCCACACCGCCCCGAAAAACCGCAGACGCAACGCGCTGACCCCAAGATAGGATCGCGCTACGGGGCGAGCAGGCCGCAGGATGAGAAAGTCGCGTCGAACGGACCTCCACAAAGCGGAAAGCCAGTGCACCAGGAGCCCTGAAATGGGAAATCCCGCCGCCCCCGTCCTTACAAAGCCGTCGCTTGGCGTTGCGCGGCAAGCCATCTCTCCAGACGGGCAATAGCCTCCGGCCGTTTGGGATCGGTCGGCGGCATGCGCTCCAACACACCGATGGCGGTCTCGACATAATCCATCGCGGTGGCACTGGAAAGCTCCTCAAGCTCCCGGAAGGGAGCCTCCCCGCGCCGAATCATGGCGCGGGCCTCCGCTTCGATTTCTTTGGAAGACCCGCCCGGTTGCGTGAAATCTGCGCTCGGCTTCGGCTTGCCGCTTCCCCCGCCCTGGCCCGCACTGGAAGACTTTTCGGTGACACCCCGTGGTTCCCTCTCGATGGCCGCAGGGTATTGCTTCCCGTCGCGCCCGGTCACCGTCTCCCGTTTCTCGATGCGCTCCTCCTTCACCATCTTACTCCGGCAACGGCGTACGAGATCGTCGGACACCCGGCAGAGCTCAGCGAGAACCGAATTGGACAGCTCCGGCCACTCTTCCAGAGCAATTTCAACGGCATTGCGCTTGTCCGCGATGGAGCGGTAAAGGCCGTTCGTCGCATTGGCCCCCAAGGCAAAGCGCAGGGCATCTGTGCGCGCGCCCTCATGGACCTCCGCGCGAATCGTCGTCGCCTTGTTGCGCTGGGCGGCGAGGACGCGGTGAAACCCGTCCGCCAGCCAATACTTCGCCCCGTCAAAAAAGAGCGTAACGGGCGGAAACTCAGCACCATTGGCCATTTCCTCGGCGTAGCTGCTGACGGCATCGTCGAGCGTGGCGAAGCGGGCTTGGGTGCCCCCGTAAATATCGATGCGTTCAAGAGCGATTTCTTCAATTTTCATGAGCCAAAAAGCCCTCGTTTCTGGGCCAGGGTGGGCAAGCAGACAATGGGAAAATGACCTTTTCCACACGAATCCCCGCCCGCCCGCTTGTTCCGCCACTTCCCGGAGACCGGCTAAAAAAAGACGCCCTCGCGAATATGTGGCGAGGGCTGTCTTTATTTGAATGCTGTCTGTTTCAGCATTCCACTACTTATCTATCTAACTATCTGTTCCTATACTATCTGTACTATCTATCTATCTATCTGTATGCTGTCTTATTCGTTTTGCTGTCTGTCGTTCCGGGATATCGTTCCTCCCGGTGGGAAAAAGTGGTTTCATCCGGCGGTTACCAGCGGCGCGCGGCGCTTCTTCGTCGCCGGCATGGGCACGGCTTCTTCATTGCGGCGGATCTCAAAATGGCGAATGCGGGATTTCATGAAAGGTCGCAGTTCTTCAATCACGCGCGGCGGAAAGGCGGGACGCCCCCGCAAACTGGCCTGTAATGCGCCCTCCGAGACAAATTCCTGGATGACATAGCGTTCGCTCCCGCGCAGGCTCTCGGCAATCGTCTTGATCTCCCGCACGGTATGCATTCCCGGCACAACGGTTGTCCGAAACTCATAGGGAATCCCCGCGTTGCGGATCAGCCACACACTGCGCCGAATAGCTTCCGCATCGACCGGGCGACCCGTTAATTGCGCGTAGTTCGGCAGCGGAGCCTTCACATCCATGGCGATGTAATCGAGGAGTTCGTCGCGCAGAAGCGCTTGGATGACCTCCGGCCGGGTACCGTTGGTGTCGAGCTTCACAAGGAGGCCCAGCGACCGGATCTTCCCGACAAACTCAACCAAATCCCCCTGAAGCGTGGGCTCTCCGCCTGTTATCACTACCGCCTCCAAACGATCCTGCCGACGCAGAAGAGCGGAAAAAATCTCTGCCTCCGGAATGGCCCGTTCAAAGCACTCCGGCAAAACCATCGAAGGGTTGTGGCAGAAAGGGCATCGCATGTTGCACCCCTGTGTGTAGACCACTGCCGCGACCCGGTCAGGGTAGTCCACCAAAGATGTTTTCTGAAAAGCTCCTATACGCATGACGAGAATTGAGGATACGCCCAAAGATCACAGCGTTCCTAATGGCCTGCAATAAAAACATTAGTTTTTTTAATGGCTATTAGCCAACAGAATCCACCCCATCAGAAAACATGCGTTGAGCCGGGCGAAAGCGCTTATGAGGAGCGCTTGACCTGCTGGAGGCGGTCAAGAACGATACCCGGCGTAAGCAACTCGGGAAGAATCAAGGGCTCCTCGACGCCCGGCCCGTAGAAGAGATTCACCGGTATGGCCGCCCGCCCAATCTCGCGCAGGGCATTGGTGATGCGCGGATCGTGGTTTGTCCAGTCCGCGCGGAGAGCAACGATCTCGTTCGCCCTGAACTGTCGGCGCACCTCATCGGAAGCAAACACGACGGCCTTGTTCGATTGGCAGGTAACGCACCAGCGCGCGGTAAAATCCACGAAAACAATGCGGCCCTCGGCAGCCAAAGCCTCCGCCTTGCCCGGTTCCCACTCTTGCCAAACAACCATGGGGGCATCCTCCGAAGCGGAAGCAAATGGACGCGGATAGCCCAGATAAATTCCCATAAGCAGCGTGACCACGGCAAGCGCGTACCCTGTGCGCCGCACCCGCGCCGCCCGGTAAGCCGCGCCCCACCGGCCATAGATCCAAGCTGCGGCGGCCACCAGAAGCAGCCCACCGAAAGCCACGCCGAGCGCCGTTTCCGCGAACCCATTGGTATACACCAACTGGCCCGCCAAAACCCAAATCAGATAGGCGACCGCCCCATAAATCAAAAAGGACATGCCCTGCTTGAAGCTCTCCATCCAGGCACCGGGACGAGGCAACATCTGCACAAGGCGGGGAAAGGCTGAAAGGAAAAGATACGGGCCGGAGAGCCCCAAGGCCATCGCCGTAAAGGCCAGAAACTGCTGCGCCGGCGGCAGAGCCATGAGCGCCCCCAGGGCCGTCCCCAGAATGGGCGCGGAACACGGCGTGGCCACCACTGTGGCGAGAATTCCACTGAAGAAGGACCCTGAATAGCCACTCTTCCCCGTGAGATCACTGCCCACACCCACGACCGATTGGCCGATCTCAAAGACGCCGCTCATGTTCAGCCCGAAGAGAAGCAGCAGAACGATCAGAATGAAATTGAACCCCGGCTGTTGCAACTGAAAGCCCCATCCCAGTTCCTGCCCGCCGATCGTCAGGCCAATGAGCAACCCCGCAAGCACCCAAAACGACGCCAACACGCCCAGCGTGAAAACCAAACCATGCAAAACAACCGTGCGCCGATCTTCCCCTGCCTGGTTCACAAATCCCATAATCTTGATACCGATGATGGGAAACACGCAGGGCATGAGATTCAGGATAAGGCCGCCGATAAAAGCAAAGAGCAGGATCATCCAAATGCTCCCGGTGCCCGCAGCAGGCGGCGGAGAAGCCAGATCCGTCTCGGCCAGGAGGGATACCACCCGCTCCGGTGGAGAAGGAAGAAGAGGCACATCGACATGCAGCGCCCGGCGCGGGAGGTCCTCCCGCCACGACCCGGTTGTGCCCAAGACCCCCTGCAAACGATCACCCGTTGCCGTCGACGCAGGATCGCGCTCAAAACGGAACAGCGCGGTGCGCTCCGTCGGCCGCGCCGGCGTTTGCGTGAGCTCCACCTTGATCAGCAACTCCGCGTCAAAAAAATAAAGATCCTCCGGCAAGGTCCCCTCCGCACGCTCAACCAGCAGATAGATCGCCGCACTCTCATCCGTGAAAGCTGTGAGCGTCACACCCTCCCCTTCCACCGGGCGCAGAGTCTCGGCCTCGGTAAAGAGACGTCTCCACTCATCGCGGGCAGGTCCGGGATCGGCTGAAATGGGTAACGTCAGCATAAGCTCCGCTGACCCGGGAACACACTTGGTGTCCGTGCACATGAGCCAGGAAGCCACCGCCCGGAATGTAACGGTCTCGCCGGGTTGCGCGCCTTCCGGAATCCGCATCTCCACGGGAAGGACCATCTCATCCTCGTAGACATACTCGATAAAACCGAGCGTCTCGTAGGGTTTGGGCATGGGCCAGAGAATCTCCCCCGCCTCAAAACCCTCCGGCAAATCCCACTCAATGCTCGGCGCATAACCCGTGGCCGTGATCTTCCAATACGTGTGCCACGATGGATCGTGGAGCAAACGCAAGCCAATGAGAGCCGTCGAACCCGGACGCAATCCGTCCTTCGCGCTGATCAACTCAGCCTCGACCTGCCCATCCCGCACCGGCCCGCCGGCGACGGCCCCCAAAGGCAACCACGCCAACAAAAAACACAAAAAGCTCTTCTGAAAATACCTGCGCATATTGAACACTCCCGTGGGACCGAATCACCCCACCCTTTATTCCCAAACCCTTGCCGACGCCCCCCGCCTCAGCAACCGCGAAAAAGCACCAACAACCAAAATATGTTTAAACCCGGTCTATTTACTTGACGAACGAAAGGCAGGAACACCGAAAGGTTGAGATGATCTTCCCATCGGTGAAAGTGCATAATGCTAACCGGTATATTTAATTGACACCACCAGTGGAAATCGTGGCCGGAAATCCGGTGTAATTATTCAACAACCATTTGTGGATTGAGGCGGGCGCGGGCGAGAGCGGCACCAGGGAGGGAAGCGTCGAGGACGAAGTGATAAAGGGATTGGGCCTGATCGGCGTCACCATCGGCCTCGAGGGCGGCGGCGAGTTCGAAGACGGTTCGGGCGAGCCAGTAGCGTCCCTGGGCCTGAAGATGCGGAATATCGCGAACGAGGGCCGGATCGAAGGCTGTGTAAAGCCGCCACCACGTGCGCAACGCGCGGTCGCCCCGACCGAGGAGACGCAGAGCCAACCCCGCTTTGAAGCCCGCTTCCACACGCACATCCTCGGAAAGACGGGCAGAGAGAAAGAGCTCTTCGTAAAGGCCGGCGGCATCTTCAAGGGAGTTGCGATCGGTGCTTCCGCGCGCCAGCAGCGTATCGGCGCGGCTGAGATCGATCCGGAAACGCTCGGGGTGGTCCGGATAGAGGCGGCGCATGCGGTCGTAGAGAAGGAGCGCCGTGCTGAAGTCGTTGAGGCGGCGGGAGAGATCGGCTTGGCGGAGGCGGGCGTGGAAGGCCAAGGGGTGACTCGGGTAGCGCTCCACGATGAGTTCGAGGATGGATATGGCATCGCGGAAGTTGCTGGGTAGCCCTTGCCGCTCCGATGTAAGCGCTGCTTCCCAAAGAGCAATGGGGGCGGAGTCGCTTCCGGGGAACTGGTCGGCCAGACCGACAAGAAGCTGTTGCGCCCGGTCCAGCCGATCCATCTGTCCGAAGTCCCGGGCCGTGATTAAGACGGAGAGGATGACCGCTCCGGAGGTGGGATAGCGCTCGCGCAAGAGCTCGAAAACAGCCAGCCCGGCATCCGGTTGACCGAGCGCGTAAAACGCCTCCCCTTTCAAAAGCAAAGTAAAGCTGGCGAGTTCATCGCGGGATACCTCGGTAAAGGCTTCGGGCGAACTTTCGTCCATGAAAGCGAGCAACTCGTCGGCGAGAAGGGGCACTTCATCCGCCCTTCCCGCTTCAAGCGCCAAGCGGCCCTGCGCCCACATAAAACGCATCGCCAACCCCGGGGGCAGATCAGCCCTTTCCTCCGTCAAAACAGCCTGTACCCGATCAAGTGCCCTTGTTGCCTCCCCGCTTCTCCGGAGAGAATCCAGCGTGTTCCACTCCAGACGCCAGCGCTGCTCCTCGCTCAGGGCAAGGTTCAGGCGCGGATCGGCCAGGAGAAGCTCGGCCTCGTTGAACTCTTGCAGGCGAAGGAGCGCCTCCAACCAGGGAGCAAGGACGTGGGCCTGCTCATTCGCGGGCAAAAGGGGAAAGGCGCTGGCATACAACTCGACCGCATTGGCGTAATCCCGATTGAGAAAAAAGCAATCGCCCATGAGCGCTTCCAATCGTGCCTGCTCCGCCCCGTCGGCTACCAAAGCGCGCAAGCGATTGAGGTAATCCGCCGCCGTGCGGTAGCGGGGCGGATCGCGCGACCAGTTCAGGTAGGCTAGCAAACGGAGGGCATCCGCCACGAGCGGGGACCCGGGAAATTCATCAAGGATCGCGCGCGCATCCAGTTCCGCTGCGGAAAAATCACCCCGCAAAGCGTGAAGAAGCCCGCGCAGACCGAGCATGGATTCACGCAAATCATGCTGCGGCTGGTCACGCAGCAACCCCGAGAGAAACTCCATAAACTCCGGCCGGTCGGCACCCCCGATCGGGCCGCGGGCCAAGAGCCGAAGAGCCTGTTCGCGCATCGTCCGATCCGCATCGAGCCCCACCAATTGACGCAGCGCCAAACGACCGCGCCCACTATTCTCGCCCGCCATGACCCCCAGAAGAAGAAGAAACGTGGGCCGCAAGCCGCTCTCCTCAACTCCCGGCGTGCGCAACTGGCGTTCGATGACATCCGCCGCATCCGCCGCACGATCCGTGCGGTAAAGGGCGATCGCCAGAAGCCGGGCCGCTTCAAAACCACCCCGCTGCCCGCGCATAGAACGCTCCACCGCACGCAACTCCGAAATAGACTCCTCCCGCGCGGGTTGGCGCATAAGCTCTTCGCGAAGCCGAATGATTTCAAAGTGAATAGCCAGCGCCGGTGTGGTTGCCTGAGCAGCGGCCCGCCGAAAGGCAGCGGAAGCGCGGGGCAGATTTCCCTCATCGGCAAAGAGCAGCGCCTCCAGAAGAAAAAACCACGCCCGGTCTGCTTCGATCAGATCCTCCCGCGTTATGCTCCGTTGGATCTCGCGCGCTTCCTCCCGGCGACCTTCAAAATAGGCCAACAATGCACGCCGAAGCCCCCACTCCGCTGTATCCGGAAGATCCGGTTCATCGAGAATCCGGGAAGCCTCTGCAAATGCCCCCGTGGCCAAAAGCGCACTCACCTGGAGCAACTGAAGCTCCGTGCCAACATTCTCCGACTCCCGCAAAATGCGCAAAGCCAAGCGCGGAAAGCCCTGATCAAGAGCCGCGCGCGCCGCCAGCGTCCGCCAGGTCTCGTCCACTCGAAGCGATTCAGATGTTGCAGGAGAAACGGCAAACGGCACCTCTTCAGCGAGCGCTGACAACGCCCCCAAAAGAGAAACGACGACCCACATCCACCTGCGCAAACTCATCCGCGCACCCTACGCGAGGCCACCGTCCCGTCAATCCGCATCCCCGGTCTGCACCACCAATCCGCCAATCCCATCTTACATCCTCCCATTCGCGGCAAAGCACGCCTCCCCCTCGCACTCGCCCACCTGCACCGCCCCCTTCGCACGCTGAACGAACCCCTTTTCGCTTCTCGCCCTCACAAAGGCATCCACAAAACTCTGTGTGCCAATCACCGCGCCCTGCGTCATATATCGTAGACGACAGCCCAGCATTTCCGCAATGCTTACACCCCCACGGCGTTCTTTCACAGCGGCCGCTTTGATCGGCGAAACCGTGCCCCCCTTTCGCGGATCCGAGCCGCTCACAAAGAGAAACTCACGATAACGCGCGGCTACCGTAACCACAGAATCGCTTCGTTGATCACGAATGCGTGCCCAGAGCCCATAGGTTTTCCACTCGCCGGACCCCATGGCTGCTCCATAGCCGCTGAATCGGTAATCCTTCGGATCGTCCACCACACCCGCCCGCACAGGATTCAGATCAATGTAGGCCGCCACCATCCGCACAGCGGCCCGGGTGTTCTCCACCAGGACACTCCGAAACCGCCCTTCCCACAGCGTCCCTGCACGATCATACTTTCGATTGAACAAAATCGAGTATCGCTGCTTCAGGATCTTCATGAACATCGGTAGCGCACCCATTCGCCCAATCAACAAAGCACGCATGGCCTCGCGCACCTCCCCACCCGCCCGAAGTGCCCCTTCAATTCGCGCCATCGAGAGGGGTTGACCCTTGCGCTCCTCCCCGTAAAGCAAGCGCGCTCTCGCCAACAAAACCTCATCACTGAGGTCACCCACCTGGCCCGGCACCTCGATCAACAAGTGGAAATGATTCTCCATAAGCGCGTAAGTGATCACCTCCAACCCGCAAAACCCGGCGACTCGCCCAAGCAAACCGCGAAAGGCCTCTTTCTCCACATCAGAAAGGAGAAAGGCGCGCCCACATACCCGGCTCACAACATGGTAAATCGCATCCAACCCCCCGCCCACCCCGGCCCGGGGCATCCGTCGACTTTTTTTTGGTATCAGATTTTTCATAGCGCCTTCATTCCAAATCAAAACCTGTTCATTACTCAATAAAATTTTACCCGGTATGCAATTTTTGCGTTCACGAGGGGATCAATCCCGCGAAAAGACGCGGCGAAGTATTTGCCAGAGAGTGGGACGGGGTGGTGGCGGCGAGGGAAGGCGGGGGTCCGCGACGGTCGCCTCCTCCGGGGGCCGCTCCGGGGTTGGGGGTGGGAAGCTGGGAGACGTTTCGGCGGGAGCGGCTGCTTCTGCTTCCGGAGTTTGGTGATCGTTGATCGCTGCGGTTCGGGGCGGGGTGCCGACGGCGGGCCAGCGCGCAACGCCTTCCTCCAGGTCAAAGCGCAGGATGTAGACGAGGCTGTTGGAGAGGGCCTCGCGCTGCTCAATGACGTCCGCGCGTATATCCAAAAGCACCCGTTTGGCCTCGCGGGCGGCGGCGAGAGTTTCGACCGGACCAAAGTAGTAACGCAGCGCTTCATGTGCGTAGACGACGAAATAGCCCGGCACTCCGAGAGACTCGGCGGATGCGGGAATGCCCGGATAGGCCGCCTCGAAGGCGTCCGCCCGCATGATCCCGCTCGCTTCGATGGCTTCAACTGGCAGGATGCGTGATTGCGCCAAAGAACCCGCGGGAAGAAGCGCCAGGGCAAGGAGGGGGGCAAGGCTGAACCGGAAGACGCACCGCATGGAAGGTTCCCGCATGGTGTCAGAAGTCGGTGGGGCGGGTGTTGCCTCCTGAACCCGGACGCACGGGAGGGTTGCGCGGTTGCTCGGGTTCGGGGATCGCCGAGGATTCATCGGGTGGACGGGGAGGTGGCGCATCGACCGACCGATCCTCCGGCTCGCGCGGCGGGGGCGGGGTTCCGGCGGGGCGGTCGTTGGGCGGGCGCTCGCTCGAAGCAGTGGGGGGAAAGGACGGAACGACGGGAGGCGTGTGTGTATCCAAAATTTCCGGACGGTCCGGCAGGACCGGGCGATTAATGGGGCTGCCTCCGCCGATGACCACTTCAGGCGGCGGGGGCAGATCGGAAAGGTCACCCTCGCCCCCAAGCCCGGCGAGGTTGCCGTTTTCCCGCGCATCCGCCTCGCCCGCAAGACCGCCATCCGAAGCTTCCGTTCCGTTTGCCTCCCGCTCGCCATGGCCTCCAGCCGCTCCGCTGCCGGAGGTGTCGGCCGTCTCCCCGGCCGGGGTTTGGGTTTCGGCCGCAGCCGGTGAGCCGCCCGCCATGCCGGAGGTCCGCCGACCGTCAAAGATATCAGGGTCTGGCCGCGGAAGCGAAGCGGCCGAGAGCAGCCCCACCGAAAGCAAGAGGGAGAGTCCCCCAAAGATTCCTCGCCAAAGCAGGCTCATTATCCCTTTGGACCGGGCCGGTCTCATTGCCGTTCAGTCGGGATCAGGCGAACCACAGGTGTGGCCTCGCCGGCCCGGACAATGAGCTCGACATCCACGGACCGGTAGCGCGCTTTGGCCCCCCGCATGCGATAGCGCCCGGGGAGCAACTCCACCACCTCACTGCGGCCCATGATCGCGGGCGCGCGGTTTTGCGGACCCGTGTAGCCGACAAGGGTGCGACCATCGGTTTCGATGCGCACGGGCACCGGCCGACTCTGGCGGTCAAGCAACTCCCGCAACGCTTCCTGTTCCATCGTGAGGCTGACGAAGCCGGGCTTGTTCGCGAGAGCGTTATTAAAAAGCGAGATCGCCTCCTGATAGTTGTGGTTGGCGGCAGCGGTGGCGGCGGCGTTTACGTTGAAATGAAAGGCTTGTTCCGCACGCAGGACGGTGCCCGTGCGCTCGATGCCCCCGACAACTTCGGGCCGGTCAAAACCGAGGGCGAAGAGATCGAGGTAGATCTGTCGTGCACGCGGCCAATCATTGGCGATTTCCGCCTCCCGGGCCGCACGCAGGCCGATCTGCAAACGCGCCGCACGCCGCTCGGCGGCGAAGGCCTCGGCCTGCTCACGCACACGGCTGTTGGCCGGGTAGCGCTGGCGAAGGGTGTTGATCTCCGCTTCAGCGGCATCCCAACGACCGGCCTGCTGGAGCGAGGCGACGCGTGCCAACGCCTCGGTGACGGCTTGATCTTCAAGTTTTCGATCAATGCGGGAGAGAGCCTGCTGGGCGTCAGCGGCGAGCGGATCGAGCTCCAGTGCCCGCGCGTAGAGCGTGCGCGCGTTGGCGAGATCGCCCGCCGATTCCTCAGCCTGTGCGCGGGTGAGAAGGAGAAGGACGTCGGCGATAGTGGCAGCCCGGCGCGCCCCGATGACGGCGGCTTCCTCGTCGGGGAGGCGTTGAAGAATGCGTTGGAAGATCTCCTGCGCGCGGGGGCCGTCCCCGTCCGCGAGGGCCTGTCGGCCGGAACGCAGGGCGTTGTCGAGTTGGGTCTGCGCGGCGGCGGTGGCGGCCTCCAGTACGGCGAGGGCCTCCCGCGCCCGATCCCGGGCCTCGACAAAACGGGCCGCGCGGTAGGCCTCCTCGGCCCCCTGATGCAAATCGGTCGCTCCCTCCAATCCCCGGGGATTGTAGGCGCGGGCAACGCGGGCGGCGGCATAGCGGGTTTCAAAGGTTTCGAGCAACTCCTCTGCTTCCGTCTCCGCGCGCATGTCCGAGAGAAGGCGCTGCACCCCTTCCCGCACCGCAGTGAAGCGCGCGGCGGCGGCATCCCACTCTCGCCGGCCAAGGGCGCGATCGCCATCGGCAAAGCTCCGTTCGAGAGCGAAGAGCCGCTCCGCTCCTGGTCCGCCGGCGATCTGCCGACGGGCATTTTGCAGCGCGGACTCCGCAGCGGTCCGCGCGGCCTCCGCAGCTGCCCGCGGTGGAGAAAGCGGCGGTGGGCTCTCGGGCAAAGGGGTTTCCGGAGGCCCCACGAGGGCGGCCTCGTCCTCCACTGGCCACTCCTGCAAGACGGTATAGACGCGCCAGCCAAACCAGGCCGCGAAGGCAACAACCACGACCAGACCAATCCAGACCCAACGGCGGCGGGGAGGCGGGGTTCCCACGCCAGGGGGTGGCGCAGCTCCCCCGGAAGATCCGCCCGGAGGGGGGGATCCGGGCGCGGCGGAGGGATCCCAGTGAAGGATTTTCCGCCGCTTGGCTGGCCCGTCTTCGGACATGGGATTTTCAGCAGGAGAGCGGCTTAGCGCACGCGCAGGCCCGCGATGAAAGCTTGGAAATTTTTCGCCTGGCGCTCCAGGCGGGCGGCGAGGTCGTCGTCCCCAGGATTGCCCTCTTCCTTGAAATACCGGCTCGCTCCGGCGAGGAAAACGCGCTCGTTGAAATTAAAGGCGTTTCGATAACCAAAAATCATTTGCAACTGTTCCACGGGGCGAAGTGCGCCAAACTGCCCTGCGGCCACGCCGATATAGGCGGCCGGACGACTCTCGAAGGCTTCGGGAAAAGGAAGCATATCGATGAAGAGCTTGAGGGCACCGGGGAAGCCGCCATTGTATTCCGGCACCACGATGACGAGGCCGTGGGCGCGCAGGACGGGCTCGACGAAGGCTTCCTGAAAGCCGCTTGGCTTCTCCGCGTAGGCACCGGGCGAGAGGAGCGCGGGCGGGAGGTCCTTGAGATCGAGGAGGTGTGTCTCCGCCCCGAGCTGACGGTGGATCTGGGCCACGTACCGGGCGATGCGCGCGGAGTGGCTGCCTTCACGATTGGTTCCGGAAATAACGGTGATCATCTCCGAGCACTGTGGGGGCTCTTCAACCACATTGCAACCCCCTGACAAAGGCCTTGCGGCTCTCCGTCCCATCGGACGAAATGCGCGCGATGAAATTTTCCAAATACCACGCCCTTGGAAACGACTACCTGGTCCTCGATCCGGCCGACGCCCCGGCCCTTCCCGATGAGCGGGCGATTCGCCTGATCTGCCACCGCAACTTCGGCCTGGGCTCGGACGGGATTCTCTACGGGCCCCTACCCTCCTCGGTTGCCGATGTAGGCTTGCGCATCTACAATCCCGATGGCAGCGAGGCGGAAAAGAGCGGCAATGGTCTGCGCATTTTCTCCCGCTATCTGGTGGACATCGGGCGCATGGGGGAAGCGGCGTTCACGGTGGAAACGCCGGGGGGGGTCGTCGAATGCGTGGTGGACAAGCGGGGGCTCATCACGGTGGAAATGGGAACGGTGACCTTTTCCTCGGAGAAGATTCCCGTGCAGGGTCCGACGCGCGAGGTTCTCAACGAGGAAATCACAGTGGGTGGGGAAACGCTCCGTTTTTGCGCGGCGTCGATCGGCAATCCCCACTGCGTGCTGACGGTGAAAAAAGTCTCGGCGGAGCAAGCTCACCGGCTGGGACCTCTCATTGAAACGGAAGCCCGCTTTCCCCGGCGCACAAATGTGCAGTTTCTCGAAGTGATCGACCGGGCCAACATCCGCATTGAGATCTGGGAACGCGGAGCCGGTTACACCCTCGCCTCGGGCAGCTCTTCGAGCGCGGCGGGAGCGGTGGCCAAGCGGCTGGGCCTTGTCGACGAAGACATCACGGTACACATGCCCGGCGGGCAAATCCAGCTCCACATCGACGTGCATTTTGCCGTGCGCATGACCGGGCCCGCGACACGCGTGGCAAAGATGATTTTCGATCCCGGAGCCCTCAACGAACCGGCGGTGCGCTGAGGGAGGGGCGTCGCGGGGAGGAGCCGATAGCCGCCTCCGCCCGTTCAGGCGTGGCGGAACTCGTGGCCGGCCCGCTGCAAGATGTCGACCGCCTCCTCAAACCGGTTTTCCGGAACGACCATGTAGTCCGTGTCGAAGGTGGAAATGGAGAAAATGCTGATCTGCTTGGTCGCCAGGGGCATGGAGAGCGCGGCCAGAACTCCGGGCAAATCGAAAGGGATTTGACCATCGACGTGAAACGCGCGCCATCCGTGCGTGGCTTCGATCTTCTCCGGAATGACCGACGAATCGCAGAAAATGGAAAGCTCTGCCGTCGTGCGCGTGATCGAGTAGAAAGCGCTGCCCCACACCCATTCAGGGATCGGGATCGAAGGAGAGAAGTGAACGACAGCCAATTCTTGAGGGAGGATGCAGAGCTTCATGTCAAATTTGAGAGAAAATCAGGTCTCTGCGGAAGTCGACTTTGTCGCGGCTTTTTTTGTTGTTTTGCGGGCCGCTTTTTTGGCGGGTGCCTTTTTGGCCGCAACCTTCTTCGTGGCGGTCTTCGTGGTCGCCGCCTTTTTGGTGGCTTTCTTGGCGGCTACTTTCTTGGCAGCGGCTTTCTTCGTGGCTGCGGGAGCTCGCGCGGCCGGCTCTTCGGACTTTGATGCCCTCGCGCCGGGCGGGGCCGACGGGCGGGCCGGAGCGGCAGGGGCCGGAGGCGTCGAGAAGGCCCCGTCTTCGCGCCGGGCGGAGGGGAACGGAATCTTGCCCGCGCTCTCCAAGGCTCCCGGACGCGGCTTCCGGCGGCGTTTCTTCGCGGGGGTTGAGTCTTCGGGGGAGGAAGGCGGCTTCGTCCCGGTTGATGGTTGAGATTCTCTCGCAGGCGGCGAATCCTTCCGGGACTCCGCAGCCGGGGCCGGAGCGGCCGCGCGGTCACCGGTCCGGGCGCGGTCGCGGTCACGGTTATCGGGACGGTCGCGGTTATCGGGACGGTCGCGGCCGCGGTCGCGGTTATCGGGACGATCACGGTCACGGCCGGGGTCACGGTCACGGTTTTCGGGACGGTCGCGGTCGCGGTTATCGCGGCGGTCACGACCGCGGTTGTTCCGGTCATCCCGACGCCGATCCGACCGATCATCCTCCCGCCGGGGCGGCGGGGATCCGGTCTGGGAGCCCTCCTTGCGCTCTTCCGGCGCTTTCGCCTCCGGAGCATCTTGTTGCTCGGAACTTTCTCTTTCGCGGGGAGGGGTATCGGCCCCCTGGCCTTCCTCCACCTCATCCTCGTGACGACCGCGGCGACGACGGCCTCGGCGGCGACGCTTCTTTTCCGCGCGTTCGGCATCGCGGGCGTCGAGTTCGGCGTTTTCGTTCTCTTCCTCCGCTTCAATCACCTCGCGCGGGACGGTGTAAGGAATCGGCTGCGGTTTCGGGTAAGGCAGTTCACGCACCGGAGGCACGGGCTTTTCAACGATGCGTTGCGGACGGAGAACGATCTCCGTGATGATATTGCCACTGCGGTTGAGGGCGAGATCGGCGACACACTGGGCCACAACGGCCGGATCGATCAGAGTCTGCGGGGTCTGTCCCTCGGCAGGCCGCACATCCACGGGGCGCCAGCGGTTGGGCTCGGGACAGATGGTTGTGACCTTCACGCCGGCATCGCGCCATTCCTGGAAGAGCTGCTCGCCCATCCAGCGGAGGCCGCCTGTGGTGGCCGCGCCAACGGCTCCGCCGCGGCCCGTCTCGGGAGTGGCGGAAGCGATGTTGACGATCAACCCCTGAAGGGTTTGCAGACCCGCGAGAGCCTCGCGCACGACAATGAGCGGACAAAGCAGATTGACCGCCAGGCTGCGCTGAAGCTGGGCGGTGGTGGCCTGACGGAGGTCTTCGGGCGGGTAGACCTTGGCGTTATTCACCACCAGGCAAACCGCCTTTTCCTTGGCGACGATCTCCCGGACCGCCTTTTCCACCTGTTCCGGTTCGGCGAGGTTACAGGAGACCGGCTTGAAGGCCACATTGTCGAACGGCATGTTCGAAAAATCGCCCCCGAGGCCATACACACTAAAACCCTGATCAATCAGGCGACGCGAAATGGCAGCCCCGAGGCTGGAAGACGCACCCGTCACTATAGCTACATCCATGAAATTACTTTGAAAAGTGGTTTGTTTGGGGGAAGGAGATCGAAGCGGTATGTGAAGCCGGATTCATTGAAGTTTCGAACCTTCTTTCCCGTTAAAAAAAACAAGGTGGCTAACACGCGACTTAACTGATTGCAAGCGGGCCTTTACGGGCTCGCCGGAACGAGCCGACTTTTGAGTCTGTCGCATCAAGATAGGGCCTTAATCAGCCTTGCACCAAACCCTGCTTTCTCATGAAGCCATCAGTTTGTTTCGCTCCATCCACCCTTTTAAACATTCCGCAAATGCCTCCGGGCGGTCAAAGTGGACATTGTGACCGGCTTCCGCGATTGTTTCGAGAACAGCATGGGGAAAGATTTCGCGGATACGCGGAAAGTCGTCTGCGGAGACAAAGCGCGAGCGCCCCCCCCTCACAAAAAGCGTGGGGCCTGCAAAACGGTCTGGCGGACAAACGCCCTCGCGAAAGAGCTGCGGGAGAGCGGCCTGCAGAGCTTCCAGGTTCACCGCCCAGACAAAGGCCTTGGACGCTGGATCACGGACGAGGTTCGTTGTGAGAAACTTCCGGAAGGCCCAGTCGGGAATATCCGAAGCGAGCCGTTCTTCGGCCTCACCGCGCGAGGCGAGGGTGGTCAGGTCGAGCGCCCGCAGAACAGCAAACTCGTGTTCCCAGCGTGGCGGATAGGCCTTTGGAGAGATATCCACAACGACCAGCCCCGCCACCGATTCCGGATGATCGACCGTGTACCGCATGGCCACCTTTCCGCCCATGCTGTGCCCCATCAGAAGCGGTTGACTTATGGCCTCCCGGGCCAGAAAAGCCCCCAGATCACGCGCCATCACAGGATAGCTCATCTCGGGACTGTGCCCGCTGGCCCCGTGGTTGCGCAAATCAAGCGTCCACACGGCGAAGTACTCACTGAGTTGCCGGGCCATGGATGCCCAGTTACGCCGGGAACCGAGCATGCCGTGCATAACCACGAGGGCGGGGCGGTCGCGGTCGCCCAACAGCTCAGCGTGAAGCGGTATGGTCTCAGGGTTGGCGTTCAACGGCGGAAAAGGTCGGCAAAAGGGGTGGAACGAAGAGCCCGAGCGCAGCTCATCGCTCTGAACGCCCTGCCCGTTGGCGCGGGACCGCACCCGGCTCAACGGAGTGATTTCGGCGAAAAACATAGCGGTTGAAATCCTGCATGGAGAGCTCTTCGAGAGCAATGCCCACAGCTTCTTCGCGAAAGGGCATACGCACCACCGGTCGGTCATCAAGCAACCGCGCGCGGTTGTGGGTTCCCCAGCGAGGGTGAACATCAGGTGCCCGTGCACCACCCGGCGACCACTTTTGGGCAATCTCCACAGGCACGCGGCTATCGGTTGCCGCTGACACCGGAGGCTCCACAAACCGGGGCACGCCCTCCCAGCGGGCCGGCGGGGCGGGCGTTTCGTCGATCACGCGGGCTGTCGGTGCCGTCCAACGGGCTTGTGGAGCGGCAGGTTGATCACCCGCGCGCCTTACGGAAGCGGACGGCGCCGGCTGGCTCGCGGGCGTCCGCGAGGGAGCCGGCTCAATGACCCGATCAACCGCAACAGGCAGAGCATCGCCCCATCCCATCGGCATCCAAATGAACAGGGCGAAGGAGCAAAGAAAAACGGGAGTCCGACGCATCTTCGGAATCCTCTGTGAAACGGAGACGGCGTAAAGAAGATTCAGTCCACCGAAGCGCCGATCTCCGCTCGAAGGCCCTTACAAATTTTGCAAATCGCGCAAGGCATAGAGGTCCTCCCAGTCCCCCCCGCGCAATGGCGGCG
>JAFIGE010000183.1 GCA_020831585.1 Opitutales bacterium
GGCGACTTTGGTTGCTGTGGTGTGGGGGCGGCCGGGGGGGGTGGCAGGGCCGCACGACGGGGGATCGCCCGGATCGAGGGTGGAATCTCCTGGACGACTAATTGGCACGAGCGCTACCGTGCGCGGTTGTGCAGCCGGATGGGGCCGCGAATGCGACCTCGCCGGGGAGATCGGAGGCCTTCCAGTGGGGTGGAGGGCGAAGCGGGGAATGGTGCCGTTGCGACCGAAGCATTGGGGCTTCTGTCGAAGATCCGCGCTTTCAGCGAGGGGTGGGTGGTCGGGTCGGTCGCCTGGGTCGAGAGCTTCTGTGCGGCAGATGGCTGGCTGGGCTTTCGGAGAGGAAGGAAAGCCAAACCTGTCGTGGAGGACGGCGGAGCGGACCTCGCGAAGGTCGCGGCTGCCGTGAAAAGACTCTGAAGATGCGCTTGCACAAACCAGGACACAAAAACCCAAACGGCTATGCCCACAGCACCGTCCGGCATCGGTCACGCGTGACAAACTTCGCGATCCCCCCAGAGATTCCCCTTCGCGCAAAACCGTTGACGCTGGCAGGGCTTTCGGGCGTGATGGAAGTTCGCATTTTTTCAATCACCCAAGCTCATCCCGTCTCATGAATCCGCTCGAAAATCCACAGGCCTTCGCCCGCGCTCTCTTCGATCTTCGCTTTAACAAGTTTATCACCACGAAGATCGTGCCGATCCTCTTTATCCTTGGCTGTATCGCCATCGCCATCAGTTATCTTACGGCGGTGGTGACGGCTTTCACCCACCACGTCTCGACGGGCCTGCTCATTATGCTGGTGTTGGGGCCGGTTATGTCATTGATCTATGTGGTGTTCCTGCGGGTGGCACTGGAGGTTGTGATCGTGCTTTTCCGGATTCTGGAAAACACCCAGGTCATGGCGCGAGATGCATCGCGCTGAGCTGCGGGGAGGTCTTGCCAAAGGCACCGGAAGAGACTTGGCTCCTTCTTTTTTCGCCGTCCGGGGTTTGCCCGGCCGGCGTTTTGCCCTTTTTCTGTTTTTTCATCCGGGACTTGTTTCTTGCGCGTGAGCGCCCGGTCCCGGTCATCATTCCAAACGCATGTTAGCCAAAATTTTCAAGAAGTTGTCCGGTAGCCACTATCGGAAGTTCTATCGCAAGAGCCAACCCGTGGTGGTGCGAATCAATGCGCTTGAGCAGGAATACCAGGCGCTGAGCGATGAGCAGCTTCAGGCCAAGACGGTTGCCTTTCGCGAGCGCCTGAAGGGCGGCGAGAGCCTTGACGACATCCTGCCCGAGGCCTTCGCCACGGTGAAAAACGCGGCCCGCCGCCTCTGTGGCCGGGAGATCGAATATGTCGGGACGCGGGATGTCTGGAATATGGTCCACTTCGACGTGCAGCTCATCGGTGGTATGGCGTTGCACAACCGAATGATCGCGGAAATGGCCACCGGGGAGGGCAAAACGCTGGTGGCGACCCTGCCTCTCTACCTCAACGCTCTCGCAGGGCGCGGCGCGCAGCTCGTTACGGTCAACGAATACCTCGCCCAGCGCGACGCCGAGTGGATGGGCCATCTCTACAAATTCCTCGGCCTCACCGTCGGCGTGATCAAAAACCAGCAATCGCCCCAGGACAAGCGTGAGGCCTACGGCTGCGATATCACCTATGGCACGGCGAGTGAGTTTGGCTTCGATTACCTGCGCGATAACGGTATGGCGACGACTCGCGACCAGCTCGTGCAGCGCGACCACTTCTTCTGTATTGTCGACGAAGTGGACTCTATTCTCATCGACGAGGCGCGCACTCCGCTCATCATTTCCGGGCCGGTGCAAACGGACACCGTGGCACCTTACATGGAATTGAAGGGGTCGATTGAGGGCCTCGCCCGTCAGCAGGTGCAGTTGTGCAACCGGCTCATTAACGACGCCAAAGTCCAACTGGAGAAGGACCCCGCCGAATGGGAGGCGGAAAACAAGGAACGCGACCGCATTCTGCGCGAAAACGACAAGAAGCAGAAAGTTAACCGCGCCCGTGCCAAGAACGGCGAGGAGCTCCTCGATCTGGAGCCTGTGCCCCGTGAACTTGATCCCTACGCCCTCATGTGGCAGGTGAAGCAGGGCATGCCCAAAAATAAGGTCCTCCTGCGTCTTCTGGAAGACGGCTCCACGCGCAAAGCCTTCGATGCCTTTGATCTGGAGATGGCGGGCGACTACAACAAGGTCCGCCGCTACAACCTCAAGGAAGAGCTCTTTTTCACCCTCGACGAAAAACAACGCAGCAGCGACCTCACGCAGCGCGGGCGCGATTATCTCCGCCCCGAGGATCCCGATGCCTTCGTCATGCCCGATCTCCCGACGAAATACATGGAGATCGACGCGGACAGTTCCCTCGAACCGGCGGACAAGGCCAAGGCCAAGGCCGAGGAGCAGACCAAGTTCGAGCAGGCCAGCGAGATGATCCACTGCATCGGCCAGCTCCTCCGCGCATACAGCCTTTATGAGCGGGATGTGGAGTATGTCGTGCAGGACGGCAAGGTCATGATTGTCGACGAAAACACGGGCCGCGTGATGCCCGGGCGCCGCTGGTCAGACGGCCTTCACCAGGCGATCGAAGCCAAGGAGGGCGTGCAGATCGAGAAGGAGTCGAAGACCTACGCCACGATCACCCTGCAAAACTACTTCCGCCTCTACGAAAAGCTAGCCGGCATGACGGGCACGGCCGAGACCGAGGCCAACGAGTTCAAGGACATTTACCGGATTGATGTGATGGTCGTGCCGACAAACAAGCCGAGCATCCGCATCGACGAAAACGATATCATCTACAAGACCCGCCGCGAAAAATACAACTCCGTCGTGGATGAGATCGAGGAAGCGCAAAAGCGCGGGCAGCCCTGCCTCGTGGGTACTGTCTCGGTGGAGTCGTCCGAACTCCTGAGCCGGATGCTCAAGCGCAAGCAGATCACCCACAGTGTGCTCAACGCCAAGTTCCACGCACAGGAGGCGGAGATTGTGGCGCGCGCGGGCCAGTCCGGCGCGGTCACCATCGCCACCAACATGGCCGGTCGCGGCACGGACATCAAACTCGGTGCAGGCGTTGCCGAGGTCGGAGGTCTCTACGTCATTGGCACGGAGCGCCACACATCCCGCCGGATTGACCGCCAGTTGCGCGGCCGTTGCGCCCGTCAGGGTGACCCCGGCAAGACCCGCTTTTTCCTTTCCCTCGAAGACGAGCTCATGCGCCTCTACAGCCAGGGGAGCGCGGGCAAGCTCCTCGAAAGCTCCTTTGAAGAGGGCGAACCGCTCGAACACCGCTGGCTCAATCCCATGATCGAGCGCGCGCAAAAGACCGTCGAGCAGCATCACTACTCGATCCGCAAGCGCCTCCTGCAGTACGACGACGTCGGCTCGCGCCAGCGCGAGGTCATTTACGGCCTGCGCCACGATGCCCTCACCAATGAGGCTCCCAAGGAAATCATTTTCGAACTCATTGAAGAGGAACTCCAGGCCAAGGCCGACGAGTTCAACGTGGGGCGCGACGATGCGGACAAGAAACAGGAGTCCAACTTCTGCAATTGGGCCTGCCAAACCTTCCCCGTTATTCTCAAGGCCGAGGAGATCATTGGGAAACCCCGGGAGGAAGCCGTCACCCTCACCCTGGCGCGCATCCGCGAAGCCTATGATGTGAAGGAATCGACCGAGGACGCCGATGCCATGCGCCGCCTCGAACGCTTTGTCATCATCAGTGCCATCGACCGCAATTACCAGAACCTCCTCACGGAGATGGAAGACCTGCGCCAAAGCGTGGGCCTGCGGGGTTACGGGCAAAAAGACCCCCTCGTGGAATACAAAAACGAGGCCTTCATTTACTTCGAGCAGATGATGAACCAGGTGCGCAGCGATGTCTGCACCGGTATTTTCCGCAGCGTCACCAATGTGCGCGCGCTTGAAGAACTCATGGCCCGTCTGCGCGGGCGCTCCGTGGCCACTGGTCCAAGCGGTCCTGATGGGGACCAGGGTGGCCCCGGGGGTGCGCCAGTCGGTGCGGCGGCGGGCGGTCGTCCGGCAAAAGACATCCAGCTTCCCAAGATTGAACGCGTGCCTGTGCGCGTGGCCAACGAACCCAAGCGCAACGACACCGTGACGATCCAAAAAGCCGGAGAAAAGCAGACCCTCAAATGGAAGAAGGCCGAGCGCCTCGTTAAAGAGGAGGGTTGGCAGTTGATCCAGCCCAAGTGATCCGGCACCCCGGTCCGCCTGCAACTCCACGCTTTTGCGAGCTTGGGTGCACCGACGTCGCTTATGCCAAAGAGCGAATCCCCTCCGCCATCGTCCGATGAACCACACAAGTAAAAACTTGCCGGATGTTGGTGGGCAGCGCATTGCGGTTTTCAATTTCGGGGAAAGACGGCCTTGCTTCGGTAGTCGACCTGGTTCAGCTGTCGACCCGAGGCAGGGGAGAAGTGGCCGCCGTTCGCACGCCTCCCTCGTCGCCCGAAGCGCGCGACAATCCGTCACCGTCTCTCTGACGCTGTCCGGCGATGAATCAGCCGGACTACTGTTTCGCCCCCGGCGCGCGGCGGGGGCATTGGTTACACCCGCAGTTGGTCCGAGCGCCGTCAGGGCGAGCGAAGCGAAACGCATAACCGCGTTAAGATTGGGATGAATCAACGTCTTTCAGTGGTTCAACGGCCGAATTCAGGATGAAGGTCCCCGCAAATTTCCCCGCTTGGGCGCTTCCGGTGGCGACGGTGGCTTTGCCCGCTTTAACCGTTCTCCTCTACGTCATTGCCTTTCCGCGCTTCGACGTGGCGGAGGCGGCCTACGTCTTCGCCATCCCCATGTTGGCCTGGTTGCTCGTCTTTCAACCGGGCCTGAAGCGGGTCGCGCTGGTGGCGTTTCTCAGCGGGTGGGTTGCCTGGGGCTTCCTCATCGCCTGGTTGCGCCACTTTACACAGAGCGCCGACATGCTTGCGCCAGCGCTGATAGGCTGGATGCTGATGCTGCTACTTGCGGCCGTCCTTGCCGTCTTTTGGACGGGGTGGTGGGTGGCGGTGGCCTGGACCATCCCGCGCATTGTGCGCGCGCCCGGCTCCTCCCGTGTAATGGCGCTCATGGGGCTGGCCGCCGTGTGGGTGGTCCTGGAGTATGCGCGCGGCTTCCTTTTCACGGGTTTTCCCTGGCTGCCTCTGGCGGCGAGCCAATGGCAGCGGCCCCTCGTTTTGCAGATCTCGGCCGTGACGGGGGCGTGGGGAGTGTCGTTTCTCCTCATCTTTTTTAACTTCGCGCTCGTATTTTATGTGGTGCGTCTTTTGCAGGTTCGGCGGGCGGCGTGGTATCAACGGTTTTGCCCCGAGTTTTATGCGGCGATTGGCTTTCTTGCGGCTTCGATTGTAATCGGGTTGCGCGCGGGGGGCGACCGGCGGGGGGCCGAAACGCTCTTCCAGGCGGGCTTTGTTCAACCCAATGTGGATCCCCTGCAAAAGTGGGATCCCGCCCATGCCGAAGCTGTTTTGCGTGATCTCGCCGAGTTGAGCGAGTTTGCCAGGTTGCTGGGAGCGGAGGTCATCCTCTGGCCGGAGGCTCCCACTCCCTATCCGGTTATCGGCAACCCCAATATGCGGCAGTGGATCGAGGAACTGAGTGCGCGCCTCGAACGGCCCATCCTCTCCGGAGCCATCGTCACTCCCGGCGAACCGGGGGATACAGATGCCCCCTGGTTCAACGCGGCGGTCGCAGTGAGCCCGTCCCGGGGGCTGGATACCCGATTCTACGCCAAGCGCCACCTCGTTCCCTTCGGCGAATATGTGCCCTTGTCCGGGATTCTGCCCTTCATCGACAAAGTGGTGCCCCTGCCGGGTTCCTTTTCGGCGGGGGAGGGCGCGCAGCTCCTCACCCTCGAGGTGGGCGCGCAGCGTTGGCGCATCGGAACCCTCATTTGTTTCGAGGACATCTTTCCCCGTCTGGCGCGGGAGAGCGTGCGCGCGGGTGCGGAGCTGCTTTTCGTGCCCACAAATAACGCGTGGTTCGGCGAGGAGGCGGGTGCCTATCAGCACGCCGCTCACTCCGTGCTCCGGGCCGTCGAAACCCGCCGCCCAGTTCTCCGCTCAGGAAACGCCGGTTGGAGCGGATGGATCGACGAGTTTGGCGGCATCCGCTCAGTGGTTGTGGGGGTAGACGGCCACATCTACTTCCGGGGGGCCGAAGTGGGCACCATTCGTCGCAATCCGCGTTTGGCCGGGCACCTCACCCCCTTCGTGCGCTTTGGCGACTGGTTTCCGCTCCTCTGCCTTCTCTGGGCGGTGGCCGCCGGCTGGCTCCTTTACCGCTCGGAGGAACCGGTTGAAACCGCCCCGGCAATCGGCTCCGAACCGCCGCCCCGTCCCCCGCCACGCCGCCGTCGCCTTGGACGCTTGCGCTAAAAAAAGCGCTCCCCCAATTTGAGGGGGGAGCGCTTCAATAGTGTCCGATCAATGATCGAACCGGGTTTTGGGGTAACAAACTTCAGGTCCCGCACTCGCAAACCGCGCACCCGCAGGCAGCGCAGTCGCAGCTCTCACATGCGCAGACTTCGCAGGCGCAGCCCGTCTTGCACTGGCAGCAGCAGGAGGACAAGCCAACTGGAGCGACTGTGGCATAGCCAAAGGCGAAGGGCAGGGAGAGTGCCGAGATGGCGAGGATTTTCTTAAAGGTCTTCATTGTAGAATCTTTCTGTTAGATTTGAAAAAAGGGAATTACACAAACGAGAAACGGGGGAGCGCGCAGCTCCCCGAAACGTTAGGCAACTCCCCCAATTGGTGGACGCTCAATGAGGCGACGCGCTCCATCAGAAGGTGACTCTGCGGAAGAAAAGAAAGGGATTTGAAAAGCATTGGGCGGCGGAAGCGATCCTTCCTGAGGCGGCAGCATGGAGGCTAATACGGGCGAGAAAGGCATGCAGACCGGACAAATGAAGCAAAGTGGGCAGGGATTGGCCGAGTCGGGCGCAGTCGGTTTAGTCTCTGCCCGACGGTCCCGTTCTTCCTGAATCTCACAACAGGACCCCGTCTCCACAATTGGGCAATTAACGAACGTGAAAGTCTCCCCTTGCCCTACACAACAGCTGACTACGCTCGCTTTCGAAGGGCAAATACACGGGGAAGCGGCGGATGTCGCAATCAGGCTAAGGGGAAGAAGAATAAGTACAGTGACTATGCCCCACGCAACCATTTGGGCTAGGGGGTGAAGCTCTGACTGCACAGATTTTCTACTCACCCTAAAAACGTAACACCATCTCGCATCGATTTTCCAGTGAAAAATTCTACTCCCAAATTTGTCGGGGCCTAATCAAGTGATTCGGCACGCTCTTCCGCTGTTCCTGCCCAGCAGAATGAGCCCGGAAATCTTGCCAATTTTCTGCCGATTCCAAATGGCAAGCGCCTGCCTTCCTGGGTTTCGTTTTTGACTGAAAACGCGCAAATCCGGACCCGTCCGGCTGCACAATCGCGCACGGTACCTCTCGTGCCATTTGGTCTTCGAGGTCATCCTGCCCTCGATCCGGGCGATCCCCCGCCGTGCGGCGGAGCCGCCTGCGCACGCCTCTCCAACCCCACTGAAACCATAGGTTGCCCGCATCCTCATAGTGGATACCGTAACCAACGACAAAAAATCTGACTCATGCCGACCGCCCAAAAGCGAATACGATATGGCAATAAATATATTCAGAACATACAAACTTTGATCAGGTCAACGGCGCATTCCGCTTCAAATCAGGATGTCGGAGCGCCTGATAACCTTTGTGATTACACCCAGATGAGGCCGCACTTGCATTTTTCGGCTTTCGCAAAGAGAACCGTGTGATGTTGTCCCGCCCCCAGCAAAACGTTTTCCGCTTCACAATGGACCGGATGAACGCGATTGGCGCACGCGTGATTGAAGGTGCCTTGATCTGCGCACAGGAGAAGGAATGCCCTTGGATGGTCGAAACGGTTGGGCCGGATGCAAAATACGCGATTCGCATGGGCGACTGCCTGGGCCTTTGCGGTCTCTTTAATAAGGAGGTGGCGGAGTCATCCGCATTGCGGGAAACGTCGTTTCCGGTGATCAATGTAAGCAACCGCTGGGGAGTGCTGGCTGGCGTGGGCAATTTCCTCTCCGATGATGAGGCGATTGGCGGAGAGGCAGCCGCCCACCTTCTGGAGCGCGGATACCGCCACTTCATGATTGTGGGGGAGCTGCAGCAGAAGAAGTTCGTGAAGGAACGAATCGACGGCTTCCGCGCCCGTCTGGGAGGTTTGGCCGCTTCCTGTGAGATTGTGACCAGGGATTTCTTCACCGCTCTGCACGCACAGACCATGCCTTCTTTTATTCGCGAGACCGAAGAAGAATTGCATCCTGTCTTTCAAAGGCTGCCCATGGACGTTGCGGTTTTTGCATCGAACGACTGGCTTGCCGGATTGGTTCAGCGTGTCCTCCTCGAACACTACCCTGAGCGTGTTCACACCACGGCTGTTCTGGGGGTGGATGATGAGCAGCACACCTGGTGGTATCTTGGGCCGCTGGCGGGGCTTTCATCTGTTCGTCCGGCCTTTCACGCCATGGGGGCTGCGGCGATGGAGTGGATGATGGAGCACCCGGGCGACCGCGAGGCCATTCTGCGCGAAAAGACGCGGCGTTTCGCGCCCGAGCGGGTGGTCATGCGGGCCTCCACGGCGGGCGGGGCTTGCGCGGACCCGATGACCGCGCGGATGATTCGCTGGGCTTGGCAGGCTATGCAGGAGGGAAATAAGGTACAAGTCTCCGACCTCGCCTTGCAGTTTCATATGTCGAGGCGGACCCTCGACCGGAAGTTTAGCCAACACCTGGGCATGGGGGCGGGGGATTATCTGCGGACGCAGCGCCTCGATATGGCCGTGCATTTGCTGCGCAGCACCGAGATGACGATTGCGGAGATTTCCCAACGCTGCGGCTACACGAAACAGGATACCCTTTCCACTGTCTTCCGCCGGGAGTTTGACAAAACCCCCATGGAGTTTCGCCGGGAGGCGCGGAAAGAAAAGTGATCGCGCAAGTTGTCCGGTCCACGCTTTGGCAAGCGTAGCTACGGGGATTCTTTGGGGTTCTTCGCGGTTTTGCGGCCGGGCTCTTTTGTAGCCAGCCTCGCAAGAGGGTGGATGGGCCGGATTCGAGGAGGCACGGCCTTTCGGTCCACGCTTTGGCAAGCGTAGCTACGGG
>JAFIGE010000017.1 GCA_020831585.1 Opitutales bacterium
CCCTTTTCGCCAACGACCTTCGCCGCCACGGTGCCCTGCACGAGTATTACCAACCGGAAAACGGCGAACCCGTCCTCAACTGCGGCTTCCAAAACTGGAACTACCTCGTCCTCATCATGGCCGCCTGGCGCGAAGAACGCCCCCACGTGACGGAGTTTTGAGGGGATTGTGCGGGAAAGCGCCAAGAGCTCGCCGCCCTCCGGGGTGCCTCCACTTCAATCGGCCTTTATCGCCAACCGGAGAAACACCGGGCTCGCACTCAGGGCTTCCGCCCGGACCTCAAAGTAGGCGAAGTCCGTGTCCTCACCGATCAAAGAAACGGATTCGGCGGAGACAGCCTGCCACACCTCCAGGTCACCTGACCTCTCGGGCCAGAGGGAAAAGCCTACGGTGCCCTTGGCCACGCGGAACTGGAGGGTAAGCGTGCTGGCATTGTCGTGAACCAGCGTGGCCGCGTCTGAGAGCACGGCCTGCCCCGGTGTCAGGCCAAAGAGGTAGCTTTCGAGGTTGGTGAGCTGGCCCCCGCCGGGCCGATCCATGTGCCCGCGTTCATGCGCCGGCAGATGCGGGAACCCTGCTATCCACGCATCGAAGGCCGGAGGCTCTTCGTTGGCGTTGCGGTTCACCTGATGCACCTCCACATAGTCCAGGTAGAAGTGGCCGCGCGATTCCCGCAGATGGGGATATGGCCGGGGAGCACCGGACACCACAGGCCGGTTGGGCACCACGCGAAAACGCACGGTGTGTTCCCCATACGGAAGCAGGCCCGTCGAATACACCATCCGCTGGAACATGTGCCGGACGGGCACCTCGAAGACCGCCTCGGGCGTGGTCATGTCGTTCACGTAGACTTCGCAAACAGGGAACTGGCCGGAGGATCCGCCTTCAAAGACATCGGCGGCATAGATATCCAGCTGCACTCCGGTGAAGGTGATTTCAAACTGTCCGCGGGGACGGAAATAATCGGTGCTCTTGTGCACGGAGTTCAAATGGGCGTCTCCGGGTTGATAAACGACCCCGCCCTGGAGCGCCTTGTCGCTGAGGTCGTAGGCAACCATATCGGAAAAATTGATACGCGTATCGGTGTTGTTGATACGCACGCGCTCGATCCCGTAGGTGAACTCCACGCGGTTGCTCACGCGGGTTTGCCCGTCAACGGTGATCTCGGCGTGCAGGTTGTGGGCCCCTTGGGGGGCATGGCTCCACTCGAAGTTTATCTGCCCGGAACCCCCGCTGGCCGCAGCGATCTCGATACCGTTGGCAAAGAGCCGGAGGCTGTCGATACCGCTGCCGGTGAAGTCGGCACCGCGCACCTGGATCGACACCGTTTCGCCGCGGGCGATGGTCGCCCCGTGCGCGGGCCAGGTGATCTCGGCCGACGCCACCTCGCCGGGCAAACGGAGGCCCAATTGCGCGGCGTGCAGGTCGGTGATCGCGGGAGTCGTGTTCGGCTCCACGATGAGGACACCTTTCTCGCCGTTGGTCACGCCACGGGCGTTGTTGAAGCTGTGATCGATGGGCCCCCGGACGCCCACGAGGGCACCATTGGGCATGAGCTTGGGCATGTTTACCCAGATCCCGACTTCGACATCCATGTTCCAGTGCACGGCGCGGCGACCGAGGGCGGGACCGGCCCTTGTGTTGCCCCCCTGCTCAGCGGTATTCCGAATGAGGACCTGGTTGGTGTGGATGACATCGAAAGGGACGGCCCGGTGGTAATCGAAGCAGCCGTGCTCCATATAGCTGTTCTTGTGTACGTTGCCACTGGTGAACCACTCCGTGAGCAGGCCCATGTGGCCCCGCATTCCCCCATGCGCCGCGGCGGGGACAAAGAAACGAATATCCTCGATGAGGTTGTCGGCCGATTCCACCCGCGAGTTGATGAGGTTGTGCACGGAGCGGTTGGTCTCGTTGCGAATCGTGATATCGGAAATGGTCAGGTGTTTGCACGCGGAGGAGACGACGGACACGTGGTTGTCGATCGTTTCGAGGTTGCGTACCCATCCGTTGACGACGCGGTTGAGGTGCACGGCGGTGAATCCACCGCTGAACTGCTCACGCCATTCTTCGATGGCGGGATAGACCTTCATGTCGTCGAGAAGCAGGGTCTTGCCGTTGTCCGCGTTGCCTCCGTTGATGCGGAAGGTGATCTCCATCGTGGGGTCGTTGTTGTTCTTCGCATAGATCGCAAAGTCGACCCACTCCGAGTTCGTCAGGTTGGCCGTATCGACGAGATTGAGGTGCGAGGTGACACCGTCGACAAGGATGGAATACGAACTGGCCGTTCCGAGGCGGGCGCGCCCGGTGATGTAAATATGCGTCCAGCTGGACAAGTTGCCCAGGGTGAAGGTCATCGAGCCGTTGGCTGCGGTTTGCGTGAGCACCGCGATACGGCCACCGTCACGCCCTGGGCCGCCGTCGGCAACAGTGGCGTTTTGCAGGGTCCAGCCGCTGCTGCTGAATGAGCCGTTCTGCGAAAAGCTGAAGTTTCCGGAGTAGGGCGGACCATCGATGTATTCAATCGTGTTGTAGCCGCGTACTGTCAGGTGCTCCACCCCCACGTTGCGCAGGTGCGCGCCCAACGCATAGACCTCGCTCTTCCAGTCGATACCATCCGTGCTGCCGTCCTTGATGGCCACGCGCAGGGGCTGGCGCAGGCTAATGGTATTGCCCAAAACCGAGGCCACTTCCACCGGCCACTGATAGCGGTTGTAAAGATTCGGCCGCAACCATTCTCCCGTCCCCGCCTGGCTCCAGTTTTGAATACTCCAGGCCGGATAATCGGCCACTTCCTTCGGCAGGGTGAAGTCGGCGTCGAGCCGCCAGTGCAGCATGATCATCTGGCCCGGCTGGATGCCGCTGGTATCGGTGAGCGTGAGCGTACGGGCACCGCGCGGGTATTCCCCGACAATCTCCGCGAGCTTTTGCGCACGCCGCCAGTATTCCCAGGGGTGCGGGTCGTTGCCGTTGAAGATCCCACCCACGGGGTGATCGAAGCGCCAGGTGTCCCAGGGCAGGAAATCAAAGGTATCCAGCCCCCGGTGACGGTTGATAAAGAGATCCGCGTCCGGACTGACCCAGATGTGCCCACCGGTCCACGACCATGGATTGGAGCCTGTATTGCGGTGGGTGAGGATCTCCGCCAGGTTTCGTTTGAAATCGAGGATGGTCGCCGCGGCGGTGCCGTTTTTCTCCTTCGTGCCCACTCCGCGCAGAACCACACCGCTGTGGCGGATGAGAATGACACCCTGAAACTCATAGCGCCCAGCCGGAGCCAGCACCGCACCACCGCCCAGCTCTCCGGCAAAATCCAGCGCAGCTTGAAATGCAGCGGTGTTATCGAAACCGGGCACGGCCTGCGCCCCGAAATCCAAAACATTGGCCACTACCGGCAGGTCCGGGATCGGAAACTCCCCGCGCATGTAGCCGGCAAAACTGTTGTTGGGCACGTGCGTGTGGTTGTCGGGATTGGCCACATAGCTCTGCCACAGATCCTCTGCTGTGAGTGCAAGCAAGGAGGGCACGAAAACGAGAGCGAGAAGCCAACTGCACCTGTGCAGCAAACGACGGTTGAGGGGGGGATTCATGGTGAAACGAGGGGCCGGAGTGGGTTGAAAAGGGTGAATACGGGGGCGCAAAGAATTTAGCAGAATCCCGCCTGGATGTCTTCATTCAAATCCGTTTAAAATTCCTAATTTTGCGTTATCGCAGGTAATCAAAAGAGTTGGGCTAACGGATTGACAATTCGAGATGAAACCTGAGGGTGACCCCCAATGAATCAACAAGCTCCCCGTGAACCCATTTCCGCTGATTGGGCTTTTGCACAAGTGGAAAAGACGACAATCACTGAACGGTTTGAGGCCCGGCAAGCTGGTGGCGGCGAGCTCATTACGGACAGCTCCATTCGTAGTGAGGGCCTTGATTGGGGTGTTGATGGAAATGCTTTGCACATTCACTCAATTGCGAATGAAGCAGAATCGGCCCACTGGCAAGCAGCCCCTTCTGCCCTGGGTCTCCCCGGGGGTTGGGAGGGGATGGAAACACTCGAGCTGTCCAATTCCGCAGGGCCGGGCAAGATGGAGGTTCGGCTGGAAGTGGTGGGGGCAAGAAACCTCCTCTCGAGCGACTGGGTGCCCGCCGGGCAAACGATTCGCCTGGCTCTGGGCGAGCTTCCGCTCACTGCCGGGCATCGTCCTCCCTTCGAGCCCTCCGCGATTCGCATCCACGTCCGCATTGGCGGCGACCCGGCAAACGCCGACCTGCGTTGTAATGCGCTGATCCTGAGGCCCGCTGCCATCCCGACCCAAGAGCCGGTGCTGGATCGCTTCGGCCAGCGCCTTCGCGCCGAATGGCCCGGCAAGGTTCACACCGAAGCCGATCTGCGCGCACACCTGGAGGCCGAACTGCGTGATTTCAGGCAGTTTGATCGCAGCGCTCTCGGTCGCTTTGGCGGGTGGAAGACACCATCGCCCTTGCCGGCAACAGGATTCTTTCGCGTCGAGAGCTGGAATGGCCGCTGGTTCTTTGCCGACCCCGAGGGCCTTCCATTTTGGTCCCTCGGTGTCACCGGAATCCGCTTAAGCGATTATACGCCGTTCCTCGGGCGGGAATGGCTTTTTGCGGAATTGCCTTCCCCGGATGGCCCGGAGTCCTCTGCTTATATGCGCCGGCCGCTTGTCGAGGAAGGTCCGCCCGACTGCCTCAGCTTTTACCGCCTCAATGTGCTGCGCAAATACGGCAGCATCGATGCCTGGCGAAAACACCTCTACGAGCGGTTGCCCGCATGGGGATTCAACACCGCAGGCAATTGGTCGGGCGAAATGCTGGATCAGAAATCCATCCCCTACACCCGCTGGCTGCGGACGAACGGCAGCGGAGCCCCTCTCATCTCTCGCCATTTTCCCGATGTTTTTGATCCCGCCTGGGATGCCTGGTTCGATGAGTGCTGCGCCAAAGAGGCGGCACCCCACCGGGAGGATCCCTGGATTCTGGGCTGGTTTGTGGACAACGAACTGCCCTGGGCAAAGATGAACTTTGCCCCCGCAGGCGAAAATCCCGAGGCCTTCTACGCCCGCTATGCCGAAACCTACTTCGCCAAGGTTGCGCAGACACTGAAAAAATACGTGCCGAACCATCTTTATCTCGGCTGCCGTTTTGTGCGCAATCCCCCCGCCGAGTACATTGTGCAGGCAGCCGGTCGCTACTGCGACGCGGTCACGGTGAATTGCTACTCCCTGGTGCCGCCACCCGAGGAATTCCGCTATTGGCATGAAACCTGTGGCAAACCCATCCTCATCGGCGAACACCACCTGCCCCTCGCCTCGGCCCGTCAACTGTCCCCTCTGTATCAGGCTTTCACTACATCCGAGCGGGAAACCTTCTACCTCGAATACCTCCGCAGTTGGGCCACCACTCCTTTTTCCCTGGGTGCGCACTGGTTCCAGTGGGGGGATCAAGTCGGCACAGGGCGCGCTGATGGGGAAAACCAAACCATCGGATTTGTGGACATCACCGACCAACCCCACTCCGATCTGTTGAACGCGCTCAAGGTCGCGCGGACGAACCTTTCATCCTGGTTAGGCCTGTCTCATCCCTAGCGCCCGGCGGCCGCTGACCAGGGGTCTCAAAATTGTTAGGCCATGAATTGCTTCAGCGCCAAAGGCGCGTCCGATACCAGCCCAGGCCGACGGCCTGGGTGGGCTCGACTCGACTCTACAAGAATGAGGGCTGAAGGCCCGACTTAAATGGGGCGGCCTAAAAGATAGATTGGGCTTTCAGCCCTACGGATGGGGGATGTGCGAATGTCCCAGAGCGTTGCTCTGGGCTGGTATAGGGCGCGCCTTCGGCGCTCAAACCTTTCATCCGTTCCGCCTGAATTTCACCGACGATGTTCGTGCGGTTCTACCGGAGTAAGGAGTCCTGAGGCTGGTTTCGGGTGGGCCTTTGACCCGAAGGCCCGAGCGCCGATCACATTGAGCAATGTTTCTTCTGGTTGGAGACCATGAGTCTACTCGGCGCGCCCCCCGCACGGGTGCGTGCGCAACCGCTTGTCCCTAGCTCATAGCAGGCCGGACACGTTCCCGGAAGGCAGAAGGAGTTTCGCCCGTTTCCCGCTTGTAGACTTTGCTGAACCCGGACTGATCCGGTATTCCGGTCAGGTCGGCGATCTCTTTGATGGAAAGCCTGGTTGATGCCAGCAGGTCGCGCGCCTTGTTGATCCGGGCATCAGTGAGTTCGTTGAGCAAAGACCGATGGGTGGCTTTGCGGAAACGGGTTTCGAGGGTCCGCCGGGAGACGTTGAGTTCCGCCAAAAGCGAAAACACATCCGGAAAGTCAGCGATGCGGCTCTGAATAAGGCGCATCGTGCGCAGGACCAAGGCATCCTCAATGGCCAGCGCATCGGTTGAGCGACGGGGAACGATGGATTGCGGCGCAATCAAAAGCGGCGTGGCCGGAGCATTTTCACCGCGATGCAACCGATGGATGAGGTCCGCTGCCTCAAAACCGATGCGTTCGCCCGACAGACGGATGCTGGAAAGTCCGATCGGGCTGAGTGAGTTTTGGAATGTGTCATTATCCACGCCCAAAACGGCCAGACGAGACGGAACCGTGGTCAGCGGAGCCGCCAACCGGTCGATCAGCAACCGGGCGTGATGATCCGAGGCGCAGACCATGGCGGTGCGGGTATCCAGATCGAGAATCCGGTCAATGGACCGGGCATCCATCGAACCGACGTCAAAGCAATGACAGGGCAGCCCCAGCTCCTTCACGCGCAGACGATAACCCGCCTCCCGGACATTGGAAAACTCAAGTGCGGATGACCCGAAAAAGGCGATGGTGCGGTAGCCCCTGTTGTAAAAGTAGTCCACCCCCACTCTTCCAATCCGCAGATCGTCATTGATAACTTTGGGCACGCGGAGCAGGGGGTTCCGGTTGGAAATGCAGACGATGTTTCGGGAAAAATTGCGCTGTAAACAATCGATGGCCTCATCATCCAGAAAAAACGCCACCACGCCAATAAACCGAATGTCGGGCGAATGCTTGAAGAGCCTGGGGTCCTGCTCGTATTCGCTGATCAGGTTGATGCCAAATTGTGGATGCCGTTCACACCATTGGCGCATCCCCACCAAGGCCTGCCGCGCAAGCTCCAGCGTGCCCGGAAGAATCGCGCCGATATACGCGTTTGCGCGCATGGCCGGACCCTTTGCGCATTGGGGAGGTGCGCAATTTGACCGCTCCCGGCTGTTGTCATCAGCAGCAGATGATCGCTTCCGCATGAATCCATTAGGACAGGAACCCCGCGTATCGATCAACCCTAATCAGTGCACCCATCCAGTCCTTCGGAGGAGATGGAACCGATCATTTGATTTTGCGCAAATATCCAAAACAAACCAGCGGAATCTCCATAGACCTGGGTGAGCGCTTAGGGTAGAATCACCAACCATCGCTATCACGATTTCCCATCACATCTGAAAACACAATGGAGCAACAAAACAACCCATCCTTATTATGAAAAAAAACCGATCACCCCTCCTAGCCACCGCCGGACTCATGCTGTTCGCGGCGACAGTGGCGCACTCGCAAGTTTCATTAATCGTGCCATTCAATGATGGCGACCTTTCGAATTTCAGGAACGAAACGCCCGCCAACTGGTCGATTGTCTCTGGAAGCGGAGCCCTCACCGCTGCAAGCGACGGAGATATCGACAGCATCAACGGCACATACCTGAACCAGTCGTTTTCTCTGCCGGCCAATGGTTTTTCGCTGACTCTTGAGGCCACATACCTATGGCATGGCAGAAATATCCGTGCCAGCAATGTCGATGCGCTGCGGATTGGTCTCACGACCAGCTCCACAGGGGATGCCCTGCCAGAATATAGCGGAGTGCTTCGACCGACAGCTTCCGGCAATCGCAACCACCGTGTGGGCAATTACTCCGGCACAAATCTCGTGCAGTCGGGTTCGAATACCAACATCACCAACTCAGCTGTCCCCCTGATCCTGGAAACAGTCTTCACGCGCGTCTCCCCGACAGAGATGACGATGGCCACTACCTTATGGAATGACGGCAAATTGACTACCCAGATCCCCACGGTTACGCGCTCAATTACCGTTGCAGAAGGCTATTTTGACAACCCGTTCTTCGCTGGTCTCTTCATCAACGGAGATGCGTCGCGCGAGGACTTGACAACTTGGACGAGTGAAATCCGGATCGACAATTTCACTGTCACCGCCATCCCCGAGCCCCGCGTCTACGCCGCGCTCTTCGGTCTCTTCGCGCTCGGCTTTGTGATCTGGCGCCGCCGCCGCTTGACCCGCTAAACGCGGTTATCACTCAGATCCCCTTAACTCAGGGCTCAGGATAGATTCCTGAGTCCTTTTTTTTGGTCTCGGGGCCAATACCCAGTTTCCCAGGGTATCCTCGCTACTATGGCCCCTGCTGACGCCTCCGGCGCTCTCACACCTGAGGTCTCCCCGGGTAAGGTGCATGAACTTTCGGCCCGTGCCGCACGGCTCTACCTGATGCGTCTTTCGGTGCCGGTCGGATTTCGCATTTCCGCGTACGCTTCGACTCGGCTGAGCGCGTCGCGGGCCGCCGCCCGCACGCAACTCCCCCAACTCCTCGCCCGGGGCCGCCGCCCAGGGAAAGCAAGTCTACCGGGACGCCAGCCTCGGCGGCAAAACCACCGAGTGCCCATCGCGCCACGGCAAACCCTACGGCGACGCCTGGACCGACCCGCCCCCATCCACTCCACCGGCCGGTCAAATTTGGAGATCCGGTGAGGGAACGTAAAGAGATCACGCGGCTTTAGCCGTTGTGATCCTCGCCTGGTTGGGTCTTTGGCTTGTCCAAGTGGCGACGAATGAACTCGGGGTCACGTCTCAGGTCGACGACTGCATAGACAGTGACCGTCTTTTCGTCGGAAGTGTAAAATATCCCATATGGAAATACACGCGACAAGCTTCGGTAGAACTGACGATGGACAATTTGGTGCATACCGCCTGATAATTTGAGCTCTTCGATATCCGACCTGATGCACGACGTGAAATAGTCTCCCAGTCCCGGATCTTGCTGCTCGTAAAACAAAAAACCTTCATTCAGATCGGACAGGGCATCTGATGAAATCCGAATTTTCTTCATGAACGCCCGATGCTTCCCTTCACGGTATCCCACTCCAAAAGCTCTGCCTCGCCCGATTCGACGCGGGCGGCACGCTGATCCAGCAGGTCAATAATCTCAGGAACTTCGGGTGCGGTGGCGAACTCGCCGCGCATGTCATCCCACAAGCGAATCATGGTGAGCAACTTTTCTTCTTTTGTCATGCTTTTAACGTCAGGGATCATGTTTCGACGATGACAGCCAAGGCCGAATAGGCAATGACAATTATTTTTTCATTCTTTTCCCCATCCGTTTCAATAGTGTATTTTCGTGCAGTCTGGGCTGGCTTTCTACACGTCGCAACTAAATTCAGCCTTTGCGCTAAGCCTTTATTCATCAGCGCTTTAACCTGCCTGTAAGCCACGATCCCGGCACAGGCCAAAACGCCAGCGTGCCATCTTGTCTCCTCACACGCGCGCGTGTCAGGTCATTTTTCCGCCCAAAACACCGCCTGCTGCCCAAGCCCCTTTGGTTCCCAGAGGCAAGCCGGTCCTCCCCACCCATCTCCCCATCCATGAAATCGATGAAATCCATGGTTCCCCTTACCGAGCCCGAGCCCAGGCCCGAGCAAAAGCCATCAACCCTCAGCCTTCATCCAAAACGAAGAAAGAACCCTTTTCTTTAAGGCCAATCAGCGTTCGTAGGAGAGTCGGAAAAAGAAGCGGTCGGTTGCGGGGACAGGAAGTTCCACCGAAATCGGAGCATTCTCCCCGGCAAAGGGCCCTTCGACCGTCTGCCAGCTGTGCAAATCGGGGGAATGCTCCAATCGATAGATCAAGGGGCTGAATCCGAACCACTCAAACCGCACGGTGTTCCCCTCAATGGTCATTTGCGGGCTGAAGTGGGTCGGGTGCGGGTCCGGCGCGTGCTCATCCGTGAAGGTGAGGGCAAAAGTGTGCCAGGCAGGGCCTGCTTCGGTGGTGCTGGCGAGCAGCCTCAGGGTAAGCGGCTCGCTTGTGCCCAAGGGTGGAGTGCCGCGCAACAGGGCCATTCCGTCGCCCAAATTCTCAAGGCTCAGCCAGGCGGGCAGAGGGTCTGCACTCGACCAAGTGATGGCGTAGCCACTGGGATCCGAGGCGGTCAGCAGGATACTGAATTCCTCCAGAGTCGCGAATGTTTCCACAGGTGGGAGGGATGTGACTTGCGGAAAATCCGCCGGTGGCTCGAACAAGGAGAGCGAGGCTACCTGCAACCCGCGGTCTCTCAACCAAGCTCCGGAGATTCTGTTATAGACGCCGAATCCGGTTGCATGGGAAAGAACGGTCTGTGCGACAACGGGGGCTCCGCTCCCGCTTTCGGGACTGTCCCAATTCAGCTCCCGCCAACTGAATTGGTTTAAATTCCAGTCCCCGGCTGTTGCCACCGCACTGGCCCCGGTGGTGATGGTCACCGACGTGGAGGTGATGGCCCAATGGGTGGTGCCCGCCACTTCATACTCCACGATGAATCCACTTTGCGCGGGCGTCAGTGCGGAGTGAATGCCGTCTGACTGCGCCGTGGCGTCGCGCAAATCCGTTTTCGCAAAGGATCGCCAGATGAGGTGGGTCAGCGTCGTGGTATCCCCTGTGTGGGGATTGGTCGTGCGGATCACACCGGGGGCAGCGAGAGCGGTGGTGTCATAGTTGTTTTGACCGTTGGCGGCCCATGAAAAGGTGATGGCGCGGCCAAGGGCATCGATGCCGCGGGTGTTCCAATTTGCCACCGTGTTGGTCGCAAAATTATCTGAGATAACGGGCTCTCCCACCGAACCCGGAGCACGCACAATGATATCCTGTGTGACCGTATCGATTGCGCCGGCGTCATCCGTAACGGTGAGGCGGACGGTGTATCGGCCCGGGGCGGTGTAGGTAAAGGGCACGACCATGGTGTCGGCGTAGGTGCCTTCTCCCAACTCCCATGCGTAGGCGACGATGGAACCGTCCGGATCAAAAGAAGCGGCTGCGGACAGGCTTACACTCAAGGGACGGATGCCCTCGCTCACGCCCGTGAGAATGACCGCAACCGGTGGCTGGTTGGCAGCGGGGTTTGTTACCACAAGGTCGAACTCATGGTTCGTGGTGCGGAAGCCATCCGAAGCCGTCAGGACAATCGGATACGAACCCGTTGCGGCCGGTGCCGTTCCGGTAAAGCGACCCACCCCATTGCCAAAGTCAGTGAAACCGAGCCAATCCGGCAAGGTGTTGGTGGAAAGCAGGAGCCTGGGATCACCATGGGCAGACTGAGCGCGCACCTCGCCAACATACTCTGCGCCCATGATCACATGGGCGGCTGGGATGTTGGAGAAAACCGGATTTTGCGCGCCGGCCACAGCAATTTGAAAGGACTGCCAAGCCTGCGCGCCCGCGCTGTTGGTGGCCACCAGTTCCACCCAATGGACTCCGGTGTCGGCCGCGCCCGGAGTTCCCGCAAGTGCATACTCGGCCCCGTTAAAATTGAGCGCGAGCCATGTCGGCAAGCCTGGGGCGGTCACGGTGACCCCGAGACCGTCCGGATCATTGATGAGAACGTTCAGGCTATAAGGATCACCGACGGCCGCCCCGGTAAAAGGAACCGAGGCGAACACCGGTGGCTTGTTGGGCAGCGTGTCGCGGTGACTGACCAAGGTCAGGCTATCCGCTTGCATGAAACGGTCCGCCAGCCAGGCCCCCGATAATTGAATCTGCGCCAAACCCATTGCGCGGGCATGGGTGAGCACGGTGGCTGCCGGGACAACACTGCCCAAACCGGCATTGAGGTCATGGATGTCGACGCTCTTCCAGGTGAAATCAGCCAGTTGCCAGGAACCGGCGACCGGCGCGATCGGCGATGATCCGGCACTCGTTGTATGGATCGCCTGATCGGAAACCGCATACTGGATGCCGCTGCCGGTGTCATAACCCATCAACGCACGGACGATCGGATGCCCATTGCTGTGGCGATGGATCCCGGTGGTCGAGAGGGTCGATTCGCTGAGGTTTTCGCGGTAAGCAAAGGTCTGATAATAGGCAATCGATTGGGTGGAGGAATCTGCTTGGTGGTGTCCGCGGGCGTTCAGGACACCGGTTGCGGCGTAGCCGCTGTTCCCCGATGCAAGCCAACGCACCGTCGGTTGACCCGCAGCGGTGGATGCCCGGGCAAACGACCATGCGGTCGTCGAATTGATGGCAAAGTCGTCATCCAGCAGCGATCCACCCAGCCCGCCGTCGTGGACGGTCAGCAACCATGTCAGGGTGGCTGTATGCCCATTGGCTTGCGCGGTCACAGTGACGCGGAACACACCGCTTTCGGCGGGCTCGCCCGCGAGGGTAGCCGTGCCATCGCCATTATCGCTGAGGACCAGACCGGCGGGTGCCCCGCTGACCCCGGTGAAGAGCGTTCCGTTTCCTGTGGAGACCACGAGGGTGCTCTGATAGATCCAGTCCTTGATCGCCTGTGTTGGCGGATTGCTTTCAAAGCGCGGCAGCAGCCCGGGGTCGCCCGCTGTCACGACAAGGGAAAAATCGCGGCTATCGCTCGCGCCCAGATTATCAGACACGGTCAGGCGCAGATTATAGGCACCTTCGGGAAACTCCACGGTCGCCATCTCATCGCGTGAAACGATTCGTCCATCAGCCAGATCGGTCCATGTCCACGCAGTGATTTGTCCCGTGCGCGAAAAGGAGCGCGAACCGTTCAGAACAACAGGACTGGCGGGATCATTCACCGCTGCCACGTGGCCCAAGGCACGAAGGGCGGCCGGTGTCCCGTTGACCACGGCAAACCATCCGTCCACATCGGTATCCGCGCCAAGGCGCGTGGGCTGCACGGCACTTACAGTGTGAACTCTGTTGACCGATTGGCTAGGGGCCGGACCGGTGAAGCCGCCCCAGACAAAGCTTGCGCTGTCCTCGGTATCGAGCAGGCGCACCGCCAGAGCACGGCCTTGGCCACCCGCAACCCGTGTCGAGTACATCCGGGTTTTGAAATCGGCGCTATAGACCATCAGATAGGAACCACCTGAGTAGCTTCCAGGCCCGAATGGATCAAAAGCAATTTCCCCGCTCCGTGGAATACTGAAATTGGCACTGGTATTACCGGGTAGGTAAAAGCCGGCGTATGCTTGGCCGGTCACATAAACCCGACCATACAAATCCGCCTCCAGGGCACCGCCCAGCATGGTGATGGTGTTGTCTGTACTGCCATCTGATCGCGGCGTGCTCAACCGATTGGTGAACCCGAAAGTACGCAACCACTCAACCGATTGACTCTGCAAGGTATAGGCGTTGATCACCAATTTGGGCACCGTACTCGTGGCAAAGAATGCATCGAAAAAGCCGTCGCCGACGGTCCAATGTTCGGCAACCGTGAGGTCGAAACCGCTGAACCGTAAGGGCGTGTTGCCACCATCTGCCTCAGAGCCGATGTAGAGGTTGCCATCGGCACCGATGGACACCCGGTAGGAACGGGTGTCAGCCATGTTGTTGCTGATTTCCTTGGGCATCCCCAAGAGGTATTGGTAATAACCCGTTGATCTTCCCTCAGCTGCCTCCAGCGCATCAATCTCCTCTTGGGTATAGAGGTTGGATGGATCGGTTGAAAAAGGATAATTGATATAGCGCGGGTTTGGAATGCGTGCTTCCTTATCGATCCACACATTCCTGTTCCAACCGTGCAATGTCCACTTTCTGGGAACACCCGGCTGACCAAAGTCATAGGGCACACCATAGGTGTAAGGGACATCCACCGGTGTATCGATCCCGCCATTGTATCCGCGACTGTAAGGACCGTTGTACACAAAAATATTGTACCATCCGGTGTAGACGACGGTTTGCGTGCGGCTGTCCAGTGCCACATCCAGGGTATTGCCAGTCCCGGCAAACGAGCTGATGGGGGTGCCATCGACAGCAAAAACATGCACTGTTCCCAGCCCCGGTTTGTTATCGTCCAACCAAGTGGGGACGAGCGCCACCGAATGACCGTCCGTGCCCGCATCCACCCGCCAAACTTGCTCGCCCTGAAGGCGCGTCCAGATAACGGCGTCCGCCTCCGGATTCAGCTTGATCAGCCCAAAAACACCCGCCGCCACATACAGGTTACCCTCCGCGTCAGACGACAGATCATGCACCCGGTCGGCCAGACGGGTGACGGAGAGGATGGTGCGGCCATCAGCGCTCAAACGCACAATGGCGGCGTTGCCACCGGCACCGAGAACATGGTTCGCCAAGGCCGGGGGATGGGCATTGTCCAGATTGGCGGCAAGCACGATCGTGCCATCCTCCTGGATGACGGCGCCGTTCACGCTGTCCGTTCCGCCGGAACCTCCAAGGTAGCTGGCCGCGCTGATATCAAATTGTCCGTGCAGCGGCGTCAGGCCCGCCACGGCGGCAGCGACTGCTGCGAGCACCAACATGAACATGCTTACCGGGGTAGGTGGGGTATCTTTCATAATCAATTTTGGGGGCAATGAGGGGAAGCCTCAACTTTAACACCAATCGAGCCCGAGGTCTTCCCTCATTCACGTTGACTTTTCCTGATTTTGCGCTCCCGATAGACTTTGATGAGCAAGAGAGAGCCTAGAAAAGGCGGGGCTAAACCCTTTTTGGTCGGGGTTTTGCTTGATCAACGTTATCACTATTTGCGCCAGGTGGTGCCGGGCGTCATCCGCTACAAAAACGCTCATCCGAACATCCTTTTCGCTGCTATCAGAGGGATGCCTGTTCAGGATTTTGCCCAATTGCCGATGTTGCGCGGAGCGGATGGATGGATTGTGCAGTTGGCGGACGCGGATCAACTCAAGCAGGTCGAGGCAACGGGACTGCCTTTTGTGAATATATCCAACCTGATGTCCTTTGGGGGACCACGGGTGGTGTCTTCCGAAGAGCAAGTTGGCGCACTGGCTGCGCGACATCTCCTGGACTGCGGCCTGCGGGAGTTCGCCTTCTGGGGCAACCGCGAACATGTTTACTCGCAGGAGCGGGAAGCGGCGTTTACCCGTGTGATTGAGCAAGCGGGGTTCACGGTGCGGCACTGGCATGCACGCACAGCAGCGGGTGCGCAGGATGCATTTCTGGCTCGCACACTCAGTGAGATGGAGAGACCTCTGGGCGTCATGGCCGCCAACGACCGCTTCGCCATGGCGATCTTGCACACCTGCATGGAACTGGGCCGGAGGGTGCCTGAGCAGGTCGCCGTGATCGGAGTCGACAACGATACCGTCCAGGCGGAAATGCTGCAAACGCCCCTGAGCAGCGTTGCCCTTAACGGCAACGAGGTGGGTTATCAGGCTATGTTGCTGCTGCACCGCCTGATGCGGGGAGAGCCATGGGATGGATCTGTGCTGCGCGTACCTCCGGTGGGCGTGGTGGCACGGGCCTCGACAGATATTCTTCTGGTGGAGGACCTTGAGATACGCAAAGCCCTGCGTTACATGCGCGCCAACTTTGCCCGCCTCAAAAGTGTCGAAGATGTGCTCGCGGTCGTTCCGCTCTCCCGCCGTCCCTTCGAAATCCGTTTCCGCAGAGTGGTCGGGCGCTCCCCCTACGAAGAACTGTGCCGGTTGCGCCTCGAACTTGCCCGCTCTTTGCTGCTCGGTTCCTCGATGTCATTGACGGAAATCGGATCCCGCTGCGGATTCGAAAGCATCAAAGAGTTCAGCTATTTCTTCTGCCGGCACGTCGGCCTGAGCCCCGGCAAGTTTCGCAAGTCCACGGTGTATGGCTCCGATCCGGGTAACGGTTGAGAAAACCGGGAGTTCGCGGGTTCATCCATGGAAGGCGGTATCCCGGAGGTAACGCGATCACCAGCGATCGATCGTAGCCGGCGCTCGCGCCGTGGGATGACGGCAACCGTAGGGCCGGCGCTCGCGCCGTGCCGTGCGGGGGGATGGGGGTTCGGGCGGGTTTTTCGGGTTCGGGCGGTATCGCGGTCCGGGACGGCCATTCGCAAGCGAAGGCCCTACGCCGTGCCATGACGGCAACCGTAGGGCCGGCGCTCGCGCCGTGCCGTGCGGGGAGATGGGGCTTCGGGCGGGTTTTTTTGGTTTTTGGCGGTATCGCGGTCCGGAGCGGCTTTCCGCAAGCGGAAGCCCTACGGGGGTCATAAAGAACTCGAGCAGTTGGTATGGAGGACTGCGCCCGGCGAGCGTGTCCATGACCATCTCGGCGACAACCTGGCCGCTGCTGATGTTCCGCAGGGAATCAACTTGGGCGTCGACAAGAACGCTGACGCGGAGCTTCTGCAGGAAGAGGGCAATGACCGGAGGATAGGTGACTTTGAAGTCTCCGAAATCGGAGGGCAGATCCACGTAACCCCTCATTGCGTAACTGGTTTCGCATTGTCTGTTTCGCATAATTTCATAGGATTTGCGGATACTGTTGCACATCTTCCGGAATTCCCTCCTTACCCCCGCGACCCATGGAACCGATCACTACCCAACCCCAGCGCGTCACCATGCAAGACATAGCCGAGTCTCTCGGCCTAAGCAAAGCGACCGTGTGCCGGGCGCTCCTGCAGCGGGCGCGTGTGGCCCCGGCAACACGGGAAAAGGTGGAGGCTGCGGCAAAGAAGCTGGGCTACCTGCCCGACCCCACGCTACGCGCGCTGAGCAAGCACCGCTGGGCGAAACATGCCGCCGAGCGCTCGTCCTACAGAATTGCCCTGGTGGAAATTAACAGCCACCGCACAAATCTGAAGGGAGGGACGGAAGATCCTTCGGCGCGGGGAGCCTTCGCGCGTGCGCAGGAACTCGGACTGGAGATGGACAGCTTCGCTTTCGAGGAATACGCCAAGCCATCGCGCCTGGGGGACGTGCTCTTTCATCGGGGTTACGACGGCATTCTCTTCAACATCCGGGGACCGGCCTTGGACTGGAAGTTTCCCTGGGAGAAGTTCTCTTGCCTTTCCATCAGCTTTGATCACCCCTCCCACCGGCTCCACCAAGTATGTAGCGACTGGTTCAACGCAGTGTCTGTGGCGGTCGAGGACATCCGTTCCCGCGGCTACAAGCGCCCGGGATTTCTTCAGTTTCGCCGGGAAAACCCCAGTATCGATCTGCGCACCAAGGCGGCTATTCTTCTCTGGCAAGAGGAGCTTTCGGCGGGCACCAGTTCCGTGCCCCGGATGTTTGAGTATCTGCCGCCGCCGGCGGGAGACGAAGGCGGTTTTTATGTCCAACAGCGCGGGCGCTTTGCCGCTTGGCTTGAGGAGGAAAAACCGGATGTCGTTATCGACGGCGGCTATTTTGGCTATTGGTGGATGAAGGATCTGGGCATCCGCGTGCCGGAGGATATCGGCTACCTGCGCCTGCGCCACTCCGTGAATGCCCCACCGGATTTCGTCAATGGAGTGGACCACAAACTGACGGAACAGGGCCGCTGGGGCGTGGACCTTCTCTTCAATATGATCCAGCTTAACCTGCGCGGAATTTCCGAGCAGCCCATTCGCATTACCGTGAAATGTGAACCCTTCGAGGGCCGCACCCTCCGGCGGCTTCCTCAAAAGCGGTAGCTCGCCGTTACGAGGAAGCGGCGCGGGTCCTGGACGTTGAAACGGTCGGGGACAAAAAACGTCTGTCCGTCGAGCACGTAGTTGCCGAACCGATACGGGCGGACGATCTCCTTGTCGAAGAGATTGGATACATTGAGCTGGAGGGAAAGGAGGCCACTGCCAAGTTCCCGTTCATAACCGGCGACCAGCGTAAAGAGGGTGTATCCACTGGCGAATACATAATCGAAGGGATCGCCCGGGCGGTTGCCCACGGTGCGCGCACCCCGGATATTGGCCCCACCCCCGATGGAGAAACCGTCGAGGGGGCCGTCGCGGAAAAAGTAGCGGGAGAAGATGTTCGCCGTGTAGCGGAAGGTCTCATCGATGCGGCGTCCTTCGGCAAATCCGCCGATGCGTCCATCAATTGCCTGCAGGCTGTTGCGGGCAAGGTCGCCGCGCAACCGATCGGATAGATCCTCAGATGCTTCGAGTTCGGCGATTTGGCTTTCCCAGGCGGCCCGGTTGGCCGCCACATAGGCCCGTGTGTCGGCAAAGCCGCCCGTCTGTTTGGTTTCCGGAAAGGCGATATTGAAAAGAAGACGCCAGTTCGGTGTGGGATTGGCCGTGAAATCCAACTCCCATCCCGTGCCGCGGAAAGAGACGCGGTCCTGATAATTGTCGACCTGAAGATTGTCCTGCTCGAGGGCGCTCCAAATGCGGTTGATATTAGCGGCTTCGCCGCCGATGCGGTTGTTCTCCTCTTCGTTGCGGTAATAGGTGACGGTGCCGGAAACACGTTCATCGAAGAGGAAGAGCTTAAAGCCGCCCTCAATGCCCTTGCTCTCCAAAGAAGGGAGGCCCCGTCCGTCGATGCCAATGGCCACATTACCCGCGTCGAAGGACTCGGAGTAACCGGCGAAGGCGCTGAATGAGCGGGTGAAATGGTAGACCGCGCTACCATTGAGGCTGGTCACGTTCTGTTTGTCCACCGTGGTGGTTGAGCCGGTGCTGATGATTTCGCGGGTTACGGGGGCACGTTCCTCCAGTCCGCGGTTGGTGCGCTCGCGGTAGAAATCGCGACGGGCACCGAGCATCGTGTGGAGGGCCCGGCTTGGCAACCACTGCCCGACGGCGGCGGTCTGTACGTAGGCCACTGGCTTTTCGGAGACAAACGCGCGGGTGTGCGCCTCGCGGGCTTCAATCCCGCTCACGGGATCGAAGCTTGGCGGAAGGGCCACGTCGAGCGACCGGTCGGATGCGTAGCGCCTCACGAAGATACGGTTGGCCGGGAGAGATTGCTCGTTATTACCCACCAGTTGCGGGTTCGGGCCGTTGGTGCGCACCCACTCATACCAATCGATGGAGAAGCGGTCCTTGCGCTGCCCGGCACTAACAAGGAAACGGTGATCCGTGAGATCACTCTCCAGCAGGTAGGCAAGGGAGGCGCGGTAATCGATGACTTCGTTGGTCTGCTGATCGGTCCAGAGTCGTGCCTGCCCATAGGCCTCGCCAAGGTAGGGGTTGGGTTGGCCGCCGGGAAGGGTCTCGTTCACATCGATCGTCCAGGCGTCGAAGAACCAGCGCCGGGCGTCGCGCGTCTGCTTCTGGTAGTTGGCCGCCACCTCAAGGAAAAGGTTGTCTGTGATACGATGTTCCCAAAAAGCGGATACGGTGATGTAATCGTTGTAGACGCCTGCGCTCGGGGCCTGCAGGGACTCTTTGTGGCTGGGGATAACAGCGCTGGCGGGGAGTCCCGGCTGCGCCTCCGGCAGGAGTTGCCGGAAGTTGCCCGCCGTGTTCGCAAAGCCCTGAAAGTCCACGAGCCCCAGATCGGGCCGTCCGGCGTTGAAGACAAGCTGAGTCTGGCCTTGGCGCTGAAGCGTCGGCGGGACTTCACCGGGCGGGATGAAACCGGGATTGGTGGTGACGCCGTCCCACTGGCTGAAGTTGTCCAACATGCCGAAGGTGATGAGCCGGTGCATATCCCCCCACTCGCCCTCCAGGCGGATGGTGGAGCGCTCGTTCGGACGGATGGTGACGGTGGCAAAGAGGCCCTCGCGGTCGTTTTTGCCCACGTCGCGCCAATCGTCGAAACGCTGTAAAACGCCCGCCACGCGCACCTGGACTGTTTCCGATACCTCATAATTCGCGTCCGCCGTAACACGGAATCCGCCAAAGCTGCTCCATTGCAGAAGGACTTCACCGAAATTGTCACGGTGCGCCCGTTTGGAGTTGATATTGGCGATCCCCCCCGAACCGGAATCCCCGAAGACCAGACCGTTGGGGCCACGGGAGAAATCGATCCGGTCGGTGCTGAAACCGTCGGAGTTGATATACCAGCGGAAGAAATTGCGCGTCTGATAGCGCCCGCCAAGGCTCCGGAAGCTCACCTGATAGTCGTTGTAAAGGTCTTGACCGCGCACCTCCGTCTGCGGCACCGCGTTTGGAGCCCAGCGGGCCGCTTCAATAAAATTCGTCGCCCCGACATCACGGATAAACGCTTCCGTCATCACGGTCACGGAGGCGGCTGTATCGCGCAACGCCGTCGCGAGGCGCCCACCCGCAAGGGAGGCGGTGGCGGTGTAGCCACGGTCGCCGGACACATCCACAATAAAGGGCGAGAGTTCGTAGATCTCGTCGTCCTCCTGCGCCCAAAGGCCGGGCGCGAGAGTTGAGCCACCAAGAAGCGCAACGGCAAAGGAACGGCGCGCGAAGGGAGTTTGAAGGGTAGATAGGAAGTGCATAAGATCAAAGGGGTTCTTGTGAAGGTGAAGGTGAAGCATCCCGCAAATGGGTAAGGAAGACCTCATCGTCGAGCCATCATCTCAGTCTCCCGAGCCTTCCCACGCAAGCGCGGCCCCTCACTTCGGGGCGCAACCAGTTACGCAAAAGTCATCGCCCGCAACAGGTTCCGCCGCCGCAGACGCGCCACCGACCTCCAACTCTTGGCTGAATGGCTCTCCCACGGCGGATTCCCGCCATAGCATCCAATTACCTCGAATATCCAATCCATGAATAAACACCCCGTTTCCGCTCTCCTTTTCGGCACGCTGGCCATGGCTCTCGGCAGCCTGTCAGCCTCTGCCGAAGAATACCTCGTCTACTCGGAAGACTTCTCCGCTTACGCCCTCGATACGGCACTCACCAATGCAAGCCCCCTCACCACCTGGTGGACACCCAACTGGAACAATGGCGACGTCGTGCAGGCCACAGTCTCGACCACCGGTCCCGATGGCGTGCGCGCTTTCACGCGTTCCACCCAAGTCATCGCCGGGCGTTTTTATGGCGGCGGCATCCGCGGGGATACGCGGGCCTTTGAGATTCCGGCCAACGCCTCCAGCAACCCCGAAGATGTCACCCTGAGCCTCTGGATCAAGGGAACATCTTCACAGAGCCGCGGCCCTGTGGGCATCAGCGTGATCAGCAAAGACGAAGCGAACGCCAACACGGGTGCCGTCTACCACTTACTCCCTATCGTTCCGGGGGAATGGACCGAGATTTCCATTCCCTTCGCCGAAATGCAGGACGGCATTCCGAATATTGCGCCCGCCGACACGGGGTTCGATTTCAGCTCCCCCAAGCTACAGGTCTTTATCTGGATGCGCACAGATTATGAAGACGGCTGGCCCTTCCAGGAAGATGAAAACCACACGTATTCCGTGAGTATCGCGGATGTCCGGATAACGACCACCCTTTCCGCAGATCCCGATCCAGATCCGGACCCGGATCCGGAACCCACCCATTGGGGTGAGTTCGAAATCGTCGATGGCTGGGTCAACACAGGTGATTGGCTTGGTCTCCTCTACGTCGGCTTTGCTCCATGGGTTTACAGCATGGATCTCCACGCGTTTATTTTTGTCCCGGAAGAGCCCTCGGAAGAAGGTGTCTGGACCTACTTTGTGCGGTAGCATCCATCTGCCCCCACCCACCGGCCAATTTGATGAAAGAGCCGATCTCCTTTGCGGGGATCGGCTCTTTTTTTCGGGTGCTTCTAATCCCTCTTTTTCTGGTCTCTCTCAATCCCCAACAGACCCGACGCACCCTCAATCAGGCAAAGCACTGGCTGATATCCGGCATTTTGCTCTCTGACTCGACGAGATGCCGGAGCAGCCGATCCTTCATGCGCCCAAGCTCGTCTTTAAGAAGCGGGTCTTGAATCCGGTTCACCAGTTCATGCGGATCTTGTATCAGGTCGTAGAGTTCATCTTCGCCCTCAAAGCGGTAAACGTATTTAAAGCGCTCTGTCCGGATCATTTTGGCGCGAAAAAGCGTCTCGGGATAACTCGCCAGAACCTGCTGTTTGGTCGGGTCGGCCCCTCGCGTGTTGATCGGGGCGGCACGGCGGGCTAACTCCGGCTCAACTCCGCCTTCGCAAAAAGCAAAGTTTCGGTGAACTTCGCTTTGTCCCGTGGCTACGGGCAGCAAAGAACGCCCCTGGACGTAGCGGGGGGTATCCAATCCCGCGAGTTCACAAACGGTCGGCATGATATCGATCAACTCGACAAGCGCGCTCACGCGCCGACCGGCCGGCAGGCGGCCCGGTAGACGCATGATCAGCGGAACATGAACAATGCATTCGAGGAAGGAGGTATCCCATTTCTCATAGCAGTTGTGCTCGCCCGCGAAATCACCGTGGTCAGAGGAAAAAATTACAAGCGTGCTCTCGGCCAGGCCGGAGGCATCAAGGGCATTCAGAATACGCTCCACCTGGCGGTCAGCGAATTCGCACATGCTGTGGTAGGCCCGCACGATCCTTCTCCGGTCGTCCGGGGCGAGGTGCTCGAGATCCTTGCTCTCGCGCAGGCAACGCTCGACAAAGGGGGCATCCTCCAAGGGCGGGCTCGGCGGGAGTGGGATGTCCCCGAGCGGTTTCTGCGTAACCGGCATGGAGGGGATTTCAAAATACGTCGGATGCGGCAGACTCATGTCGATCAGCCCGAAAAGCGGTCGACCGTTGGCATTTTCAATAAAGCTGATCGCCTCATCCGCCGTGACGGCATCAAAGTGCTCGCGCAAGGGAAAATCGGTGGGGATGGCTCCTCCAAACGAGGCCCGGCGCAGGTCTGGACGTGTCTCCAAAATGGGCACTTTGCGGAAGTTCCAGGATGGTGTCTGGTCAAACCATTTTTTGTGAAGGTTCCACTCGACAATATGATTCTTCCCCAACAGGCAAGTGCGGTAGCCCGCCTCCCGAATCAAGGGAATGAGGTTGGGGGTATTCTCGTAGAGGGCCACGAGGTCATTCTCATCGACCTCGGCATGGTGGGGGGCATCTGTCCGCCCCTTGAGGGTGCGAAAGCCATCGACATGCGGATACCGCCCGGTCAGCATACTGCAACGGCTGGGAACACACTTGGGCATCTGACAAAACGCATTGTCAAAGACCACCCCCTCCCGCGCCAAGCGTTCGGCAGCCGGCATCGAAGTAAAGCTATTTCCATGCACCGGCAGGGCGCTCCACTTCATTTCGTCACAAGTGATCCATAAAATATTCAATGGGGTAACCATTCGCCAAAAGAAATGCCCGACTCGACTTCAAAGGCACACGGCCTATCCGGGAAACCTGTTGCGTTTTCCGGTTCGTCGGCACCGATCCGATCAACCCATCACCGATGGTAGCCCGTCTAGCGCGAAAGGGAGCGATTCCAGAGGTCAGAATCCGCACCCAAAAAAAGAAAACCGCGTCACCTTTCATCCGCTCCACCTTTCATCAAAAGAAGACATCCGGTGAAGCGGGAAATCCGATCCGGTATTTGCATCGATCCGCTGTTTCCTTAACCTTTGAAAACGTCTCAATTGGAAGGTTTTTTTGTGGCATGATCGGTTTTCAATGCCCCTGCGTTGGCACCGCCCTTGTCCCCTTAGCTTATGACTCATCTAACGCCGATTCTTCAAACAGGAGCCCTCGTGCTTCTCATACTCGTCTTGGGTTTGCTTGCGATGTCCTTTCTCCTGCGCGCCCTCGATTTCGCCGGGACGCGTGCCAAGATGCCCGCCCTTGTCCTGCAGCCCATGCGCAACGTAGTCAAAATCCTCGTTGCGCTGATCGTGATGACACTCGTGCTCGGACAATTCGGAATCGAGTTGATGTCCATCCTCACGGCGACCGTGGCCCTCGTGGCCATCGGCTTCTTCGCCGTCTGGAGTTTGGTGAGCCACGTTACGGCAACTGTGCTTCTGGTCATCGTTAAGCCTTTCAACATGAATGACACCGTCAAATTCGCGGGCGAGGAGGTGAAGGGGAAGGTTGTCGATATCAACCTCTTTTACACTTCGCTGGAGACGGAAACCGGCGACCGCTTTCAGGTGCCCAACAACCTCTTTTTCCAAAATGCCTTGCACCGGTCCTTCGCTCCGGCAGACCAGCGGGTGGGCATCGCGGAGCACCTGAAGTAGGTTTGCCCCCCGTAATCCGGGGCTTGATGATCGCCCCTGCAAGCCTTGCGGTATCTGGGTCCGCCCCGAAATGGGGGAGTAAAGCGTGCGCCCTCCCCGCGACGGCAATGCCAGACCGTGTAACCGGTTCCGCACAGGGTGGCCTTGCCGAATGCTCCCTCACCCGGCGACCGTTCTCCGTATTCATCCTCCCGCTGAGAACCGCCCGTGAAAACCCCTTGCCTCCTCTTTACCGGCCCCGGCCGTGTGCTCCCCGCATCGACCGAAATCCCGGCCCCCCGTGCAGATGAAATTTTGGTCCGTACGGCCTACACCTGCATCAGCCCGAGCACGGAACTCCGCTGCCTGAGCGGAGAGCAAACCGGTGCCCCCGCCTTTCCCTTCATCCCCGGATATAACCTCGCCGGGATTGTCGAGGAAGCGGGCGACGTGAGCGGTTGGGAGGTCGGCGACCGCGTCTTTGCCACGGGCACGCGGGCGGCCGCGCACGCCCGCTGCTGGGGAGGGCACTGCGGATTTGCCCTCGTGCGCGGGAGCGACGCTGTGGCCGTGCCAGCGGGCCTCTCCCTTCGCGCCGCCTCCTCCACAAAGCTTGCCGCCATCGCCTACCATGGCCTTCTCCAAGCGGACGTGCGTCCCCATGAGCGGGTCGCGGTGGTGGGACTCGGCCCCATCGGGCGTTTCTCTGCTGAACTTTTCCGCGCAGCGGGCGCGCGCGTAGTCGTCAGCGACCTCAGCGAACGCCGCCGCGCCAGCGCGGCGCGGAGTGGCCTCACCACCATCGATCCGGGCAAGGATCTCGTGCAGGCTTTCGCGGAGGTGTGTCCGGAGGGCGTGGACATCATTGTCGATGCAACCGGAGCGGGGGCGGCTCTCGCGCAGACCATGCGCCTGGGGCGCATGCCGCCGTGGGATCAGGAGATCCATCCCCCCACCCGCTTTATCCTTCAGGGAAGCTACGCCAAGCCGCCGCCCTTCCCCTACGACACGGCCTTCGACCGTGAACTCATTCTCCGTGTACCCCGCGATTGCAAGCGCAGCGATATGCGGGCGGTTCTCGATCTCATGGCACGGGGACAACTCGACCCCGAGACCTTCATCGAAGCCGTGGATACACCAGCGGAGGCACCGGCTGTTTATGAGCGCCTCCGGAATGAACCTGAAGCCCTCCTCACCGCCTCCATCCGCTGGGCCGACCTCACCTGATCTCCGCCCATGCTTTTCACCAACATTATCCACCGCGTGGACACACGTGCAGACAGTCTGGACGCGCTTGAATTTCAGTGGTGCGCAGCGCGTCGGCTCGACCTCCCGACCACCTCCCTGCTGAGCTACCCGGCCCTGTTTGCGCCGGAGGCTCTCGACACGGTGGAACGCCTGCGGGGGCCGACCGACGAACTGGGTCTGCATTTTCACAATTTCAGCAATCCCCATTTTCAGGAGAAATACGGCACCCGTGAATCGGCCCTCTGGCTCCTCCCGCGCCCCATCCGCACCGCCCTCGTAGATGAGGCCATGACGACCTTCGAGCGGCGCTTCGGTTACCTCCCGAAGAGCATCGGTGGATACATTATTGATGCATGGACCCTGGCCTACATCAAAAAGACCTACCCCAGCGTGGAGACCGCCATCACAAGTTGCTTCGAGGAGGGCGTGAAGATGTTTTACGGGAACAACCGCAACTGGTTTCTCTTCTCCGACGGCGGCCCGTGGAACCCCTACTTTCCCGCCAAGAGCAACGCCCTCATCCCCGCTGCCCATTCGGGGGAAGCCATCGACATCGTCGCCGTGCCCCACCTCAACCGCGACATGATCATGGCCCTGAACAACCGCGACGATCTCTTCGCGAGCCACCCCGGCAACCTCTTCCGCGCCCGCATCAACGAGGGTGCCGAATGCCCCTACCTCTTCCGCTTCATCGATGCATGGGAGCGCCAAGCCGCCCTCAACGGCTGGAGCTACCTCAACATTTTTGTGAGCAGCCCGTGGATGTCGGCGAGGCATTGGGCCATTGGCAACATCGACGATGCCCGCACCCTCTACACGCGCATGCTGGAAGATCTCCGGGAACGCGAAGCGCGCGGCAGTAACCGGAACACCACCATGGACGGCTTCGGCCAAAGCTTCCGCGAACGCGTGAAACCCGGCGACGCCACCCTCTGCCATTGGAAAGACGAAATCAAACAAGCAAAGCGCGAGGTCGTCTGGGTGGTGAACAGCCACCACCGCGCTGCTTTCGACCTGAATCGCGGGGGCGCGCTGGTTGACTTCCGCCCCTATGCCGGCCGTGTCGACGGTAATCTCGGCCCGGAGTGCCCCGCCCTCTGGAACGGCAACCACCCCTTTCTCATCAGCACCGAACACTGCGGAGGGCACTGGAACACCTCCCACCACGCCACCCTCACAAACGGTATCCACTCATTAAGCACCGCAGACCGCCGCACGCGCGCCACCGTCGAAAGAACGGATGAGGGCGGATGGGTCTTCCGCACCGATCCCCTCCGCTTCAACCTCGGCGACCATCGGCTAGTCCTGCGGTCCGCATGGGAAGTCTCCACCGGAGCGGAGATCCGTATTCGCCGCACAATTCTGGAATACAGCGGCGATCCGGCAGACCTGCGCCTATCCGAGATATTCCTAGGCCGCCCGGGCACACACGAATACCCCGGCGACCTCCGGGAGATCACCCTCTGGGCCGATCCCGGCAGCCGCCTGCCCTTCGCCTACAGCAGCCGGGAGGAAACAATCGGAAATGCGCGCGCTGTCGGAGCGGATGTTCCCAGCCTCGGCGTGCGCGTCGCCATGGAAGCCGTCTCGGCATCGATCAGCGGTGTGCTCGGCGACGGCATGCTCTTCAAACCATGTTTCCGCCTCGAACTAAGCTATGCCCCCGAACCCGGAAAGGATGTGATCACATGTCTGACAACACGCCCCATCAAAAGCCCCTGATCTGTCCAGCCTGCTTCGCACGCGAGATTGATCCCGTCATGCTCCACTTTGACCCGGAGGACGGTGGCGAATATTATTGTATCCATTGCAGCTATACAGCGCAGAGTCGCGAAGCCGTCGAAGCCTTCCTCCACGACCACATCCGCCACCGGCACGGAATCGGATAGGTGCCGGCAAAGGGGGCCTTGCCCTTTCCGCACTTGCAAGATGGGCGGGAACCCACCGCTCAGGAGCGGGTCTTTTCGAGCTTGCGGCGGACGTTGGGGTCGAGGATGCGCTTGCGCAGACGGAGAAAGCTTGGCGTGGCCTCGACGTATTCATCGCCTTCAATGTATTCAATGGCGCGTTCGAGGGAAAAGCGCACGGGGGGCGCGAGCATGATGCCTTTGCCATCTCCCGATGAGCGGATGTTGACGAGGTGCTTGGCCTTCGCGGGGTTCACCGGCATGTCATGGCGGCGGGGATTTTCGCCCACAATCTGGCCGCAATAGACTTCCTCTCCGGGCTCCACGAAGAGACGCCCGCGATCCTGGAGCGTGTCGAGCGCGAAGGCCATCACCTTTCCGTTTTCCATGGAAACGAGCGTGCCCGACTGGCGGGTGACGATTTCCCCGGCCAAGGGGCGATAGCTGTCGAAGAGGTGGCTCATGACACCGCGTCCACTCGTCAGGTTCATGAGATCGGCCTCGAACCCGATGAGTCCGCGCGTGGGCGCATTGGCTTCAACCGTCACGCTGCCGTGGTGGTGCGTCATGTTGGTGATCTGCGCGCGCCGGCGGGAAAGGTTTTCCATGATCGCGCCCAGGTGCTCCTCGGCCACTTCCACCCAGACATTTTCAAAGGGCTCGCAGCGCTCCCCGTCGATGGTCTGCTCAATCACGGTGGGCCGGGAAACGAGCAACTCGAAACCCTCGCGGCGCATCTGCTCCACGAGCACGGCGATCTGCATGGCCCCGCGCGCGGTCACGCGAAAACGGGTGCCCTCGCCGGTTTCCTCCACGCGAATGGAGATGTTGGTCTTCATTTCGCGGATGAGGCGTTCGCGTATCTGGCGGGAGGTCACGAGCTTGCCGTCACGGCCGGCCAGGGGCCCGTCGTTCACGGCAAACTCCATTTGAATGGTCGGGGGGTCGATTTCGACAAAGGGCAGGCGCGCGGCGGTGGCCTCGGCGGCGACGGTATCGCCGATGTCGATCTCCTCAAAGCCGGAGAGCCCGACAATATCGCCCGCCACTGCCGTCGTTTCCTCCGTGGTCACGACCCCGGCATAAGTGAAGACCTTGGTGATCTTGCTGCGCTTATTCGATCCGTTGCGCCCGAGAGCGTAGACGGTGTCGCCCACGGAAATCTGTCCGCTGAGGACACGCCCGATGCCGATCCGGCCAACGAAATCGCTCCAGGAAATGTTGCTCACCAGCATGCGGAAGGCACCTTCGTCCACGACCGGCGCGGGAATGCGCTCCACAATCGTCTTAAAGAGCGGCTCCATGTTTGCGCGCGGACCTTCGATTGTGGCATCGGCCCAACCGTTTTTCGCGCTGGCGTAGACGAAGGGAGCAGCGAATTGCTCCTCATTGGCCTCCAGTTCGAGGAAGAGTTCGAGCACACGGTTGTGCACGGCCTCGGGATCAGCGAACTCCCGGTCGACCTTGTTGATCACAACAATGGGATGGAGCCCGTTTTGCAGAGCCTTTTTCAGCACAAAGCGCGTCTGCGCCTGCGGGCCTTCGTAGGCATCCACCAGGAGCAGGACCCCATCGACCATCTTCATCACGCGCTCCACCTCACCGCCGAAGTCGGCGTGGCCGGGCGTATCCACGATGTTGATGAGGTAGTCCTTCCAGTGCACCGCCGTGTTCTTCGCGCGGATCGTGATCCCCTTTTCGCGCTCCAAATCCATGGAGTCCATGACCCGTTCGTCGACGCGCTGGTTATCGCGGAAAGCTCCGCTCTGCCGCAGCAGTTGGTCGACAAGGGTGGTTTTGCCATGATCAACGTGGGCGATGATGGCGATATTGCGGATGTGTTGGGCGTCCATGGGTCAAACAAAGTGCACGTGCGGGAGACAGATGCAAAACCCTTGACCGTGCGCTCCCTGCCGCACCGGTGCGAGCGCAAAAATAAGGCTTCCGCAAAAAATCCTCCGTCCATCGTCCACCGGGCACACCGGTTGAAACGGCGGCCGCACCTCAATCTTCGTGAAACGCCCGCAAGGCCTGGGCAGCGAGCGGGCCAAGGCTCTCGAAGTAGGGTCGGCTGATGGGGCACGCTTGGCGCTGAGCATCAAAGGCCATAAAACGGGACACTTCCACGGTTTGGGCAAGCGCGCCGAACTCGCGCCAAACCCAGCTCGCAAAATTCGGCCGGTCCGGGCGGGTGACCGGCCATGCATAGGATTCGATCGGCACACACTCGAAAAACCGTTGGGCAAAGGCACGCTCCCGCTCAGCCGCCTCTGCGGCCACAGTACCCTCAACAAAGACCGAGAGCGCGCCACCGCTGCTCTCCGGTGAATGCCAGCCCATGTGGAAATCGAGCGCATGCAAGAGCGGCCGCCCGGCCGCGGCCTCACGATAAAACCGGGCCGCCGCTTGCACCTCGGGATAGCCAAAAGCCAACCAATCCCGGTTGAAATTGCCGCATTTATCCTCCTCGCCCGTGGCCGTATACATCAGGTCCTCGCGCCACCCCCCGGCGAGGGCATCGACATTCAGACAAGGTATCAAGGCCCAGGCGAAATCGCCCCGGTCCACCGAACCATCCGCCAATCCGCGCGCGAGCGCATCCAGGGCATACAACCCGGCCCACTCCGAATGGTGTTGATACGCCTGCACCACAAAAAGCCCCCGACACCGCTCCGGCCTTTCAGGCGGATAGAGGATTCCGTGCAAGGCGCGCCCTTTCCGGCTGAACCCGATCGGTCGCACCGCGCAATCCTCATCGCGCGCACGGAGAAAATCCAGTAGCTCAACCAGTCGCTCAGCCGCATAAGGAAGCCCCACCCCCACGTAAACCGGTTCGTCGCAGGGCTCCAGCTCCAGGCGCACGCCTCTGGGGGTGCCGTGCGCGTCTTCAATCCGCCGCCATTTCCGGAGATCTCCACTGAGAAAGCATATCTGCGGCAAAACTTCAGCAAAATTGCGGTTACCCGGATAGTAGAAACCCTGCAAATCCGTGGTGTTTCGCTGAGGCCACTCAATGATCAGGGTAAGGCGATCCCTATGGGGCTGCACCCGCGTGAGGAAGTGATACTGCCCGTTTCCGGGAACGGCGTCCGGGGTGTCCGGGGCCATCGTCACTTCGCCAGCGCGGAAATTCACTACCCGACCGCAGCTCTGCGGAAAGACCGCCTCTATCGGGGCCGCATGAAACTCCACACTTTGCATCCAAAGAGCGCACGCCAACGACAAAAAGAAGACAAGCCCGACCGCCGCTTTAACATTAAACAGAGATCGATATCAACGCCTCGGCGGCGCTCAGGCGTCGATAGGGAGGCTCTGCATGTGCACGTCGCGAAGCTGGCGGGCGGTCACGGCAGTGGGGCCATCGGCCATGAGGTCCTGGCCCTTTTGCGTCTTCGGGAAGGCAATGACATCGCGGATCATGGGACGCCCGGCAAGGATGGAGACAATCCGGTCAAAGCCGAAGGCGATCCCTCCGTGGGGCGGCGCCCCATATTTGAAGGACCGGAGCATGTAGCCGAAACGCTCTTCCACGACATCCGCAGGAATTTTCAAAACTTCCTCGAAGACCTTGCGCTGGAGAGCGGGCTGGTGGATACGAATGGAGCCCCCGGCGATCTCCGAACCATTGAGAACGCAGTCGTAGTGCTGCCCGCGGACAGCCTTGGGATTGCTTTCGAGAAGGTCCGCGTCTTCCTCCACCGGGGCCGTAAAGGGGTGATGCGCGGCGACATAGCGCCCTTCCGCTTCTTCAAAGATCATCAGCGGAAAGTCGATCACCCAAAGAAAATTATACCGGTCGGTCGGAATGGACAGCCGACCCCGCTGCTGCAAAAGGCGGGCGGCATCCAGCCGAATACGCCCGAGGATGGAACAGGCGCGCTCCCATTCGGCGGCGGCAAAAAAGACGAGGTCGCCCGGCTCAATGGCGAGACGCTCCTTCAGGGCCGCCACTTCGGCCTCGCTGAAGAATTTCAGGATGGGGCTCTTCCACTCCCCTTCCGCCGACACACGAATGAAGGCGAGGCCCTTCGCACCGAGAGACTTGGCGGCGTTTTCAAGGTCGCGCATTTCACCCTGGGTGGCGTCGGCCAAACCCTTGGCGTTGAAGGCCTTGACCACACCCCCGCTGTCGAGAACGCCACGGAAAACCTTGAAATCGCTCTGCGCAAACAATTCTCCAAGGTCCACGATTTCCAGATCAAAGCGGGTATCCGGTTTGTCCACACCGTAGCGGTTCATGGCATCATGGTAGGCCATGCGCGGGAAGGGACGCGGGATTTCGACACCCAAAACGTCCTTCCACATGCGCGCGAGAAGACCCTCCACGAGCGCATACATGTCCTCTCGGTCGATGAACGACATCTCGATGTCGATCTGCGTGAACTCCGGTTGGCGGTCGGCCCGCAAATCCTCGTCGCGGAAGCAACGCGCCATCTGGTAGTAACGCTCCACCCCGGCCACCATGAGCATCTGCTTGTATTGCTGGGGGCTCTGCGCGAGGGCATAGAACTTGCCCGGATTGAGGCGGCTGGGCACGAGAAACTCCCGCGCACCCTCCGGTGTGCTCTTGAAAAGATAAGGGGTCTCGATTTCGAGAAAACCGTTTTCGGCCAGATAATCCCGCGTGGCTTTGGCCGCCTCGCTGCGCATGCGTAGAGTGCGGTACATCGCCGGACGGCGGAGATCGAGGTAGCGGTATTGCAGGCGCAGGTCCTCATTCACCTTCCACGCCTTCTCATCTTCGAGCGGGAAGGGCGGCGTCTCGGAAATATTGTGTATCACGAGGTTCTCCGCGTGCACCTCAATGCCGCCGGTGGGCAGCTTGGAGTTGATATCGGCCTCAGCCCGCGCACAAACTCTGCCGTGGATCTCCACCACGGATTCCGGGCGCAGGCGGTCGATTTGCCCGCTGTAGGCGGCGTTGGTGGGATCCACAATCACCTGGGTAAGCCCCTCGCGGTCGCGCAGGTCAATAAACTGGATTCCGCCGTGGTCGCGCAGGGAATCAATCCAGCCGATCAGGCGAACATCGCTGCCGACGTCAGCAGCGGTGAGAGCGTTACAGGTATGGGTACGTTTCATGGATCAGGTGTCCGACAAAACGCTCCAAGGTGAAGGTTTCCGCTTCCGGCACAAGGAAAATTCCCGTCACCCAAGGCACCGGGGTGCCGGTTCACTGATTTCGAAACCCGTCGGTATCCACCAAAGGGTGGCGAGCAGAACCGTTGCCACGAAAACACCACCCTGGAAAAATCCAGCTGATGGCTCAAGCGCGCGATCCAATTGATCGCCGTGAAGGCGGTTGGACGTCCGTCCGGCAACGACCCGTGGAAACCCTATCCCGAGAGATTGAAGCGAATCTGAAGCCTTGTTTTCAGGGTGGTTGCTCTCCGGCAATCCCGAAGAACCCTCCCCTACTGAGTAAGCGCGCCCCCGTCTTTCGCCGCCCGAACCAGCCCCTATTCTCCGCAAACCACCGGTCCACATACGCCTTGCTCCCGATCACCACCCCTTCCGTGAAATAGCGAACCCTGCAGCGCAGCTCCTCGATCCGCGTCAGCTCGCCACCCGCCACCTTCCCCTCGCCCAGCAGATACCAGCGGTAGTCCTGCGCACGCGACCGCCCCGCCTCGCGCGCATCGCTCACCTTCTTTACCCCGCCCTCCCCCGGAGCCTCATCCCCCCACGCCCGCTCCAGCAGCGCATACTGTTCCACCTTCCCCCGCCCAACGGCCTCCCCGTAGCCGCTCCAGCGGTAGTCCTTCGGGTCCTTCACCATCCCCGCACGCACCGGATTCAGATCGATATACGCCCCCACCGCCAGCAGCGCCTCCCGCGAAGGCTCCACCAGCACGCTCCGGTAGCAACCCTCCCACAGCGTCCCCACACGGTCATTCTGCCGGTTAAAGCCCAGCGCATACCGCTGCTTGAGCATCTTCACAAACATCGGCAGCGAACCCATCCGCCCAATCAGCAACCGCCGCATCGACTCCCTTTCCTCACCGCCCACCTTCAAGGCCAGGCGGATGCGCTCCAGGCTCAACGGCTGCCCCTCGCGTTCCTTGCCCCCGTAGATCAGCGCGCTGCGCCGGATCAGCTCCGCGTCATCGATTTCGCCCAACGCCTTCGGCACCTCCACCAGCACGTGGAAGTGATTGCTCATCAGGCAATAAGTCAGCAACCGCAGCCCGCAGAACTCCACCAGCCGCCCCAGCAGATCGCGGAAGCGCTCCTTCTCCTCCGCCGCCTCCATAAAGAACTGCCGCCCGTTACACCGGCTGACAACATGATAGACCGCCGCCCGCCCCCTCAAAATCGCCCGCGGCCGGCGCTTCCGCGAACGGGGTGTGATTTTTCGAAGCATGATCCACCCCACCATATCCGAATTCCGCATGCAAGTTTTAATGACGTCGTAATAAAATTTTGACGCAAGATGGCGCCGCAAAAATGGGGCGGACGGGACATTAGCCTTGCCTTGCCTGGCGGCGACGGAGGGCGGCGGCGACGAAGGAGGCGAAGAGAGGATGGGGCTTGCGGGGTTTGCTCTTGAACTCGGGGTGGAATTGTACGGCAAGGAACCAAGGGTGATCCGCCACTTCGATGATTTCAACGAGGTCGCGCTGGGGGTTCACGCCGCCTATGCGAAGGCCGGCGGCGACCAAGGTGTCGCGGTAGGCGTTGTTGAACTCGTAGCGGTGACGGTGACGCTCGCTGACAATCGGGAGCACGTAGGCTTCGCGGGAGAGGGTGCCGGGAGGGATTTCGCAATCGTAGGCTCCCAAGCGCATCGTTCCGCCTTTGTCGGATATGGTCTTTTGGTCCTCCATGATGTCGATGACCGGGTGCGGGGTGTCGGCATCAAACTCCGTGCTGTTGGCCTTTTCCAGACCCGCGACATTTCGGGCAAATTCAATGACCGCGATCTGCATGCCGAGGCAAAGCCCGTAGTAAGGGATGCCCTCTTCCCGCGCAGTACGGGCGGCGGCGATTTTGCCCTCAATGCCGCGCGATCCAAAGCCGCCGGGCACGAGGATGCCGTCCATTTGCTTGAGGCGCTCCGTGGCCCCCTGGCTTTCGAAGTCTTCGGAATCGAGACGGTGAATGAGCACTTCGCAGTCATTGGCAATGCCGCCGTGCGTGAGGCTTTCGTAGACGCTCTTATAGGCGTCCTGCAGCTCAATGTATTTGCCCACGACCCCAATGTCGACGCGGTACGCGGGTTCTTTGAGGATGCGCACCACGCGGTCCCATCCGTTTTCAAGCTGTGGACGATTGCCCAGACCGAGGTGTTCGAGGACGAGCTGGTCCAGCCCCTCGCGCTCCAGCATGAGGGGCACCTCGTAGATGGAAGTTTCCACGTCCTGCTCCTCAATGACGGCCTTGACGGGAACATTACAGAAGAGGCTCAGCTTCTCGCGAATATCCTGCGTAAGCGGACGCTCGGTGCGGCAGACGAGGAGATCGGGAAAGATCCCGATTTCACGTAATTTGGCCACAGATTGCTGGGAGGGCTTGGTCTTCAACTCCCCGGCGGCGGTCAGGTAAGGCAGGAGCGTGACGTGCACGAAGACGACATTGCGCCGCCCTTTTTCGAGGCTGAACTGACGCATTGCCTCGAGAAAGGGAAGACCTTCAATATCGCCGACGGTTCCGCCGATTTCCGTGATAACGATGTCGACACCCTCCGCATTTGCCTCAAAGCGGCTCTTGATCTCGTTGGTGACATGCGGGATGACCTGGATCGTTTGCCCGAGGAAATCCCCGCGTCGCTCGTTGCGGATGATGGTGTCGTAGATCTGACCGGAGGTGAGGTTGTTGTGGCGACTGAGGGGGCTGTTGGTGAAGCGTTCGTAGTGCCCAAGGTCGAGATCCGTTTCCGATCCGTCATCGAGAACGTAGACTTCTCCGTGTTGAAAGGGGTTCATCGTGCCCGGATCGACGTTGAGGTAGGGGTCAAACTTTTGCAGTTTCACGCGCAGTCCGCGTTGCTCAAGGAGAGCCCCAAGGGCACCGGCCGTGAGGCCTTTGCCAAGGGAGGAAACCACGCCTCCGGTGATAAAAATGTGCTGAATCATGGGATCAAAGGAGCGCCCGGAGAAGCGATAAAAGGAGTTTAGCCGCTTTCGAGTCTCTACGGGCCTTAAGCGAAATCGGCTCTTTCCGGGAGTGGCAACGGGAAAGCGTCGGGCAGCGGCACTTTTTTTTCAGGGAGATCGAAATGCACGAGCGCCCCCAAGCGCCCCACCCTTTCTTATGCGGGACAAAAGGGGGCCAAATCCCCCGCAAGCTTGCGCCTTCAGGGAGATGTTTCCTTACTGGGGTGATGTTTCTCCCTCTGCTGCAAATCGAGGCCTTGAGCAAACGGTATGGTGACAACCTTGCCGTGGACGACCTCCACCTCAGCATTCCGCCCGGGGAAATCTTCGCTCTCCTCGGCCCAAATGGTGCCGGAAAGACAACAACCATTGGCTGCATCTGCGGAATGGTACAGGCCTTCGAGGGCTCCATTTGCGTGGCGGGCCACGATGTCGTGCGCGATTACCGCCTCACCCGCCAGCTCGTGGGCGTTGTTCCACAGGAATTAAACTTCGACGGTTTTTTCAAAGTGGAGGATGTCTTGCGCTACCAGGCCGGATTCTTTGGTCGGCGCAACGGGCACGAACGGGCGCGGGCGCTCCTGGCAGAGTTTCGGCTGGAGGAGAAAAGCCGGTCCAACACCCGCTGGCTTTCGGGCGGAATGAAACGCCGCCTCATGATTTGCAAGGCACTCGTGCACGACCCGGTCCTGCTTTTCCTCGACGAGCCCACGGCGGGCGTCGATGTCGAACTGCGTGATGAACTCTGGAACTATGTTCGCCGGCTCCGCGATGAGGGGGTGACCATCGTCCTGACGACGCACTATCTGGAAGAAGCGGAGAAGCTCGCCGACCGGATTGGGATCATCAGTGACGGGCGTATCCTGCACGTGGATACAACAATAGGTCTAAAGAGCCGCTTTGGCTCCCAATGGCTGCGCCTGCACACGGTGGAACCGATCCCGGGGGATTTTCCGGGACGTCTGCCTGCTTGGAGTCCGCGCCTGGAGGACAACCGAACGCTTCACCTCTCGCTTCAAGGGGCGGGCGGTTCTTCCGAAGAACTGCCGGCAACGGCTTGGATTCTCAATGAAATCAGCCGAGCCGGTCTGACCATCCGAAAAATCGAGGGGGGTTCCAGTTCACTCGAAGACATCTTCCGCCAGATTCTCCACGAAAAGACCGCCCCCGCGCGGACGCAAACGGCATGAAAAGCAATCCGCCCAAGACGGTCACCCGGCCCCCGTTGAACGCTCCGCAGCCAACCCCCTACCCCGCCGCCGAAGCCGCCGCCCGACTTCTCCAGGCACGCCTTGGGGAGGCTCGCACAAACGCTGGCTGGTGGGGCACCTACATTCTCTTCCGCAAGGAAATGGCGCGCTTCCTGGCCATCCTCGGACAAACCATTATCAGCCCGGTCATCACCACCGTCCTTTGGTTCCTGGTCTTCGGCTTTTCACTTGGCGAGCGCCTCCAGGACATCCGGGGCATTCCCTACGTGGATTTTCTGGTCCCCGGCCTCATCATGATGGCGGTGATGTCCAACGCCTTCATCAACAGCTCCTTTTCCTTTCTCATCACCAAAGTGCATGGCTCCGTGGTGGACATCCTCATCACGCCCTTGTCGCCAAATCAGATCATTCTGGCCTACACGGGCGCGGCCATGGTGCGGGCCTGTCTTGTGGGGTCGGTAATTTGGGTGGCGGCGGCCCTCATGGGCGCGGGTACGCTTTACCATCCGGGCTGGTCTCTCCTTTTTCTGCTCCTCACGAGCGCGGCCTTTGGCATTGCCGGGCTGCTCACAGGGATTCTCGCGCGGGAATTCGACCATGTGAACTTCATTCCCAACTTCCTCCTCGTTCCGCTCAGTTTTCTCGGAGGGGTCTTCTACTCGGTGAGGCTTCTTCCCGAGCCGTGGGACAACGTGTCTCTGTTTAATCCCATCGTCTACATGGTGAACGGTCTTCGCTACGGCATGACCGGGATGAGCGACGTCTCTCTCATCCTCGGTCTGGCCCTGACCTTCACAGCCATTCTCGCGGGCTGGGCGACTACCTATGTCATCCTTCGAAAAGGCTGGCGCCTGCGCACCTGAGCGCGGAAGCGCCCTTCTGAAATGAATCTCACCGCCGCCCTCTCCCTTTCTCTCATCATGGTCACCTTGGCCGCTATTCCCAGCGCCAGCGTGGCCCTGGTTGTCGTGCGTTCGGCAACGGGTGGCGTGCGCAGCGGACTGGCGGTGGCGGCGGGCATTGTGGTGGCCGACCTCCTCTTTGTGGCGCTTGCCATCACCGGGATGAGCGTGATCGCGGAGGCCCTGGGATCATTCTTCGCGGTGCTGCGTTATGCCGCCGGGGTGTATTTGATTTGGTTGGGCGTCCACCTCATCCGCTCCCGCCGCACAGCGCCTTCAATCCCCGGTGTGGCCTTGAAGCATTCCACGGCGGGCAGCTTTCTTGCCGGCTTTCTCCTCACACTCGGGGATCTGAAAGCCATCCTCTTCTACGCCAGCCTTTTCCCGGCCCTGCTCGATCTCACAAAAATCTCCCTCGCGGACGGCTTGCTCATCGTGTTCGTCACGGCGGTCACCGTCGGGGGCACAAAGGCGTTTTACGCGGTCGCGGCGCGGCGTCTTGTGCACCGTTTTCACACGCCCGAGCGGTCGGCCTTGCTCCGCACCAGCGGCGGTTTCCTTCTTGCCGGAACAGGGACCTATCTTGTTCTGAAAACCTGACGAACTCCGGAATCGACAAATTTGATGGCCCCAAGGCATGCGGTAGCCTTAGTTCTGGAGAATGCCCTACCGCGGTCGAATCGCGCCCAGCCCCACCGGTTTTCTTCACCTTGGCCACGCCGCTACGTTTGCACAGGCGTGGCGACGGGCGCGCCAGGCGAAGGGGACGATCCTTCTTCGCATTGAAGACTTGGATCACGAGCGGTGTCGGCGGGAATTTACTGAGGCCATCACCGAGGACCTCACCTGGTGGGGCCTGAACTGGGACGAGGGGCCGGGAATGGGCGGCCCCTTTGCGCCCTACACTCAAAGCGAGCGACGGCCTCACTTTCTGGCCGCGTGGAAAGCCCTTCGCGACGGGGACTGGATCTACCCATCACCTCACTCGCGGAAGGATGTCGCCGCCGCGCTTTCGGCTCCGCAAGAGACGGATGCCCCGTATGGGGGACATACGGGCGAAGCTATTTTCCCCCCTGAGCTTCGCCCTGGGGCGGGAGCGGGTCGGAACGTGGCCGCGCCCGCAGGCGTAAACTGGCGTTTCAGGGTGCCGGATGGAGAAGCGATCACATTTACGGACGGCCGTTGCGGGGCGATCCGCTTCGTCGCCGGGCGTGACTTCGGGGACTTTGTTGTCTGGCGGCGTGACGATGTGCCCGCCTACGAACTGGCTGTTGTGGTGGACGACCATGCCATGGCCATAACCGAAGTGGTGCGTGGTGAGGATTTGCTCCTCTCAACAGCCCGCCAGCTTCTTCTCTACCGCGCCTTGGGTTGGAATCCGCCGGCCTGGTGGCACGCCCCCCTGATTCGCGATGCCGCCGGCCGCAGACTGGCGAAGCGTCACGCCGCTCTCTCCCTGCGCAGTTTGAGAGCGATCCATCCGGACGCCGAACACTGGAAGAAGCCCACGACTCTGGCGGAGGTGAGTTCGTGATTGTCATTTTGCGCAGGCTGCCTTGTCTGGGATTCCAACGATACCGTTCCCTGTGATTTTTTCACCGATCCTCAAAGTTCACAAATGACATACACGCCCGACGCCGTTTTCTGCCTTGGAAACTCCGCTCTTGAAACCATTTATGGTCCCATTGAGCGTGCCGCCCTCGCCTCCCTTCTCGGTGGGCAGATTCGGGTTATTCCACCGCGGGAACTGGCCGCGCACATGGATGATCTGAAAAATGTGCGTTTTCTTCTCGGCGGGTGGGGCTCACCCGTTCCGGATGCTGCTTTTTTTGAGCTTTTCCCCAAACTGGAACTTTACCTTTACGGAGCCGGCGCAACAGATCACATCGAAAACGAGGCCCTTCGCGAGAGCGGTGTGCGGCTGACGAGTGCGATTGCCATGAACGCGATACCCGTCGCAGAGTTCACCTTTGCGGTGATGATCCTTGGATTGAAAAATGTCGTTCACTTCGTGAATCAAAGATTCCGGAACCGCGCCTTCGACTTCGGCTACACCGATTCGCTCGCCGGAACTTACCGCAGCCGGGTCGGGCTCGTATCGCTTGGACACATCGGGCGGCTTGTTGCCGAACGCCTGCGCACTACTGATGTGGAAATCACGGCTTACGATCCCTTTATGAGCTCGGAAACGGCCGCGCGCCTGGGTGTGCGCCTGGTCTCCCTGGAGACCCTTTTCACGGAGTCGGATGTTGTGAGCCTGCACACGCCGCTGAACGCGAAGACCATGGGTATGATCACACGCGACTTGCTCGACCGTATGAAACAAGGCTCCACTTTCATCAACACGGCTCGCGCACGGCTCATCCAGAAAGGCCATTTGGAGGCCTTTCTCACAGACCGTCCGGACGTGCAGGCCTTCGTCGATGTGACCAACCCCGAGCCGCCCCCGGCGGATTCTCCCCTATGGACACTCGGCAACGTCGTCCTCACCCCTCATATCGCGGGCTCGAAGGGCCCCGAGTGCAACCGGATGGGTCAAGCAATGGTTGAGGAACTCCGCCGCTATCTTGCCGGGGAATCGCTCAACCATGAGATCCACTTGCGCTCGTCTCCCCGGTAAACCGGTCGACTGAGAGGAACCCTTCCATTCACAACACGGAAGTTGCTTGTAGGCAATGGGTTTGATGGAAGCCCTGCTCCATTGCCGGGCGACGAAGCAAGCCCGCGAGGGACTACCCCGGATTCCACCAACCGCCCGCGCAGGTGCGCCTACACACTCAAGTTTTAAAGAATGACCGCTTCCCGGTCTTCAGCTCATGGAGCCGATGGGCTTTTCGAGAAGCGGGATCATCACGCCTTTGCGGAAGAGCGTCACCTGGCCGGTGCTGGCGCTGATGCTGATGGCGAGGCAATCGGCCGCGCGGGAAATGGCAGCGGCGGCGGCGTGGCGGGAACCAAATCCGCTTGGCAGGTCTTCGTAAAATTCCGAGGGCGCGTGAATGAGGCTGCCGGCGGACTCAATGACCCCGTCTCCCCGGACGACAAAACACCCGTCGATCAAAGAAAACTCCTTGATGGTCTCATCCATGAAGGGATTGAGGACGTTGCGCTCCAAGTCCTTGTATCCGTGAAATGGATTCAGGACGAGGGGCTTGATCATCGTCATCACCTTCGGGGAATCGCCAAGGACAAAGAGCGTGCCCACGGGTTTGCCCTCGCGCCCTTCCACGGCCAGCTCGGTGGCGATGGCGATCATGCGCTCCACGACCTCGATTTTAACGGAGGACGGGAGGAGCTCGCTCTCGCGGTCGATAACGCTCTGGAACTCGCGCTCAATGTCCACCACCATGATGGTATCGAGCAGGTTGCTGGCGGGGATGCCCCCCACGCAGCAGAGGCGGTCGCTGTATTTAAAAAGCCCCCGCGTGAGGCCAATGAGGATGGCACTGCGCACCTGCGAGAGGCGCTGATTGGAGAATGAGCGCACCTCTATGCACGTTTCCACCGACTTTTGGTCACCCGAGCGATCCGCCGCTGCCCGCGTGACGAGAATGGTGCGAAAGTGCGGGAAGCCGTCGGTCAGCTCAATGCCACCGGCAAAGGTGTCGCTGAAAACAAGAATGGCGGCGCAGCGGGCATCCTTGGCGACCTTTTCCGCTTCCCGCAGGAAGAGACGGTTGAAGCGGTTGCGGCGCCGCTCCGGCTTGGCCAGAAGTCCCCCAAAGGCGTTGAAAATACGCTCCTGAAAAACTTTTGTGTTCCGGGCCGCAACAATATCGTCGACCAGTTCCTGATCGCGGAAGATACGCGCCAGCGAAGCGAGGACGTTGAGGTAGTTGTTTTCGTTCTCCGAGGCGAGCAGGAGAAAAATGAGCCGCACGTTGGCGTAATCCGTCTTCCCCTCAAACTCGACGCCCTTGGGCACACGGCCGACGGCAAAAATGAAGGGTCGCTTCATCTTCACGCGCAGATGGGGCATGGCCACGCCGTGACCGAGGTAAGTGGTCATGACGCGCTCGCGCGTGAGGAGTTGGGCGGCGATGCGTTTGGGGTTCAGCTCATCACTCGAACGGTAAACGGAGACCGTGAGCAATTCAAGGAGGGCTCCGGGCAGGTCCGGGCTTTCAATTTCAATAATGCGCGACTTCGCGATGTACCGATCAAGCCGCATAAGGGAGGACAGGGGTCAGCATCGGGAGGAGCGGGGACAGGGACACCGGCAGGAATCGGAACATCACTTGTCCCATTCCAAGACGCCTTTCTTCAGCTCGTAAATCAGACCGACCACGAGCACGAGGATGAAAAACAAAACCGGGAAGAGGATGGGCAGGTTTTGCGAGAGAAAATCGCGGTAAACGAGCACCCACGGGATCAGGAAAACGACCTCGATATCAAAGATGATAAAGAGCATGGCGACGAGGTAGAACTTCACACTGAAGCGCGCCCCGGCCCGGCCTTCGGGCAACATGCCACACTCGTAAGCGCTGTCTTTGAGGGAATTGGTGCGCGCGCGCTGCCCCATTAAATGGCTGAAACCAAGAATCGCCACGGCGAAAAAAACGGCGAGTCCGATTTGGATCAATACAGGCAGGTAGTCGGTGAGCATGGTCTAAAAATCGAAATTTCTTCCGGAGGATCAAGCTTTCGCTCAAAGAATTATCGCTCAACGTCTTTCTGCTTCCAAACGGAGCACCCTCGCTTGCTGGGGCAGTCCGAAGCCAAGGCCCAGCTCCGTGGCAAAATCGATTTGCCCGAGCACGGCGGGCAGGGGCCGGAATCCGCTTGCCTGGCGGCGCTCATTGATACGCTCAGCCATGAGAGCATCGAGGATCACCGGATCGGCGGAGAGCCACAAGAGCCGTTCCGTCGCCGTGTAAAGCGAACGAAAGTGCGGTCCGCCAATGAATTGGTAGCGTTCGAGCGAGAGCAAGGTGAGCGCCCACGTATCCTGAATTTCCGGAATGGCGGCGATTTCCGCGACAGCAATCGGCGCGTTCACCTCGCTAATGAAGAAACGATTGTTGTTGCTGATGTTCCACAGCGTTGCGTTGACGAGGGCCCCATTCAAGCCAAGCAAGGGGTGATCGGTCACCACGGGCAGATTGATCCAAAAGTCCGTGCGCGTGAGAAGATGTTCGGGCAAAAAGCTCTTGCGGTTGCTCCCGTCCGCCGGATCCGGCGTCTGCACGAAGGTCGGTTGCCGCAGCGGACCGGAAAACTCGCGCGGCAAGGGATTGTCGTAATACCAGAGATCGTCAAAAAACTCGCCGGAATCGAGAAAGTGCACAGGCACGCCGAGAAAACGGTCACCCTCCAGGCGCCGGGAAAGCGGAGGCAAAAAACGAGCGTCGCGCAACCGGGACTCGCGCGAATCGAGGATGAACAACTCCTCGCGATCAAAGCCCCGCCGCACCAGCGCTTCGATCACCGCCTCGACCAGCGGGCGGGGGGTGGCCAGGCCCGGACCCGAGTGGGTGTAGATCTTGAGCCCCGCCCGCCGGTGCGCCCCGGGAACCAGTTCCCGCCCGGAGGCCTGCTCAAACTCCTGCAAGAGCCGGTCCACCGCCACCTGATATCCTCGCAGCGAAAAGGAATCCAGCGGATGCTCCCAGACCTTGCCGAAGTGCGCCGAGCGCTCCCCGTCAAAGCCCCAAAAAGATGCAGTGGCCGGCAGCCAAGTGCACAAGACGAGGATTGCCATGCCCAAAATCTGCGGTTTCTTTAAACTCATAGTAAGTTGGAAGCGTCAAAAAAACACCAATGAAGCGCCCCTTAGCAAAGTACAATTCCTTTTTTTGGAGCCTCGCGTTCGCGGCGGTGTTTCTTCTGGCTGCTTGCAGCCGTCCGCTGCCCACCCTGGAGGAAACCCTCGAAAGGGCGGAATCGTTTCTCGCCCTTGGCGAATTCAGCTCCGCGATTGATCTTCTGGAAGCCTTCGACGAGCGCGAACCGGGCCACGCCGTGATCGTGGAGACCCTCGCCGAAGCTTATGCCGGGCACGGAGACTTTGCCTCCGCCTCTTTTAACTTCATCCGCCTCGCGGATATGAACCCCGACGATCCCCTCCCCCTGCTCTTCGCCGCCAGCGCCCTGCGGGAAGGGGGCGACCACGCCGGGGCGGTTGCGATTTACGACCGCTACCTCCGGGAGCGTCCGGATGATATCGCCACCGCACGCGCCGTCGCCGCTCTGCATATCGAACGCGGCAACCGCAGCGCGGCCATCGACACCCTCCTGCGCACAAATCAGGCCGTTCCGAGCGGGGCCATTCAGGTCGCCATTGGTCGGCTCTTTCTCGACGGACGCAATCTTGGACAGGCCCAGGACTGGTTTGCCAGCGCCCTGAGGCAGCAGGACGAAACGCGACCGGAAGCCCTTCTGGGGCTGCTGGAGACCGCGCTGGCGGCCAATCGTCCGGCCGATGCAGAGACGCTTCTGCGGCAAATGGACGCCGAATTTCCCGGTGCCTTCGACCGCTCCAGCCTCGCCGGCCAGCGCCGGGAACTGGTCGAATGGCGCCGACGCCAGGATGAGGCGCGGGAAGCCGCCGCCGCGCTGGCCCGCGCCCGCCAGCGTGAACGCGAAACGGCCCCAACCGTCCCGGCGGAACCCCTCCCTTCTCCCGAAGTCGAGGTCGCCGTCGTTCCTTCGCCCCCTCCCGCAGAGCCCGATCCCGCCCCGGTGCCGGCAACACCCCGCCCCACCCCGACTCCCGCACCCCCGCCGCCACCCGGTCCTTCCGCCAGTGCGGCCGACCGTGGTATAGCCGCTCTCCAACGGGGCGATGCCGCCGCCGCCATCCCCCTTTTCCGTGATGCCCTCCGCGACGACCGGGAAAACGCCGACCTCTGGATGAACCTGAGTGAAGCCCAGTTTCTCGCAGGTGATTTTGATTGGGCCATGGCCTCCGCCAGCGAAGCCATGCGGCGGCAACCGAATGACGTGAGGCCGCTCATGCAGTTTCTCCGCGCGGCTCAACAAACGCTTCCCCCGGACCGCCTCATCCGCGAACTGGAGCAAGCCAAACGCCGTTTCCCCCAGAGCGCCGATATCACCCTGGCCCTTGCCCGCGGATACGCCCGCGTGGGCAATAATCCCCGCGGTGCGCGCATCTTCTTCAACGAGTTCCTCGCCCTCGCGCCCGCCGATCACCCGGAGAGAGCCTCCGCCGAACGCGAACTTGCGTCATTGTAGCGTAACTTTGCGTCAGCACCCATTTGCGCCTTGCCTTATATTCCCCAATCTCGCCACTAGGGAGGGGATGAAACCCACAAAATACGGTCAATTTGCGACGGACGGAAAAGCGTTCCTCCTCAAACAGCCTCTCCTCGACCGCCCCTGGATGAACGTGCTCTCCAACGGAGCCTGGTGCGATGTGTGCAGCCACCTCGGCGGCGGCTACAGCTTCCTTGGCAACCCCACCGTGGGCCGCATCACGCGCTGGCACATTGACGGCGTGCCCCGCGACACAACGGGCAAATTTGTCTATCTCCGCGACGAAGACAGCGGCGAGTGGTGGAGCGCCAACGGCTACCCCCCGACCCGCCCGCTCGAAGACTGGGAAGCGGAAATCGGCCTCGGCTACAACCGCATCCGCGCCAAGCAGGACGGCATCGCCTCCGAGATCACCTACTTCTGCCCGATGCCCAACGCGGAGGACGTCAACCCGAGCCTCGCGGGCGACCCCTGCATGCTCTGGAAGGTGAGCATCCGCAACGATTCCGACCGCACCCGCACGATTTCCGCGACCAATTTCACGGAACTCGCCCTCGGCAACTGGTATGAAGACACCGCCTGGCGCGAGTTCTACCTCCTATTCAACCGCCAAAGCTTTGAAGACAACGCGGTCGTCACGCGCAACGTGCAGTGGGTCAAGTATGTCGGGGGCTGGCAGGCCGCCAACAGCGACGAAAACAACATTCCCTTCGATCACGCCGTCGTCTTTGCCTCCTCCGCCGAAGTCGTCGGCTATGAGGGCGACCGCTATGAATTCATCGGCTCCTACCGCGACCTCTCCAACCCGCAGGTGATGAATTCGGGCAAGCTGCGCAACCAGGTCGGCACCGGGCGCGACGCCTGCGCCAGCCTCCAGCACCGCTTCACCCTCCAGCCGGGCGAGACGGCCGAATATGTCATCATTCTCGGCACCGTCGAGCAGGCCGAGGGCAAGGTCTCCGAGCTGACCTCGAAGTTTGGCACCGTCGCGCAGGCCGACGCCGCCTTCGCGAACAACCAGGCCTACTGGAACAAGGTCATCTCCACGCCGCAGGTGCGCACACCCGATGACGACCTCAACCTGATGGTCAATATCTGGTTCAAATACCAGGGTTCCGTCCTCTCCTGGTGGAACCGCAACACCGGCTACTGCTACTTCGGCATCTACAACTTCGGTGTGCGCGACGCCTGCCAGGACGCGGTCAGCCGTCTCCCGCAGGATCCCAAATGGGTCCGCAGCCTGATCAAGGACAAGATCATGATCTGGCAGTTCGACGGCGGCGATTACGCCCACGGGGGCAACTTTGTCTCCATGCAGGGCACCCGCACCTTTCACTCGGACGACCCCCTCAATCCGCTCTTCATCCTCGGCCACTACGTCCGCGAGACGGGCGATTTTTCGATCCTCCACGAGAAGACGCCCTGGGTCGATCCCGAGACGCGCATTTCCGGTCGCTCGAAAAAGCCCGACGCCACCATCTACGAGCACGCCATCGCAGGCATGGAGTTTTTCTGGAGCCAGTTCTCCGAACGCGGCCTCCCCCTGATCCTCAAGGCCGACTGGAACGACGCCCTCGACCAGATGGGCAACAAGCGCAAGGGCGAATCTTCCATGCTCAGCGGCTGGGCTGTCATCTGCCTCCGCCTCTTCTACGATTGCATGGAGCACATGGGCGACCACGACCGCCTCGCCGAATACAAAAAGCGCGAAGCCGACCTCATCGCCAAAACGAACGAACTCTGCTGGGACGGCGACTGGTATTGGCGCGGCACGCACGACAGCGGCTGGGTCCTCGGGAGCAAGTCCAACACCGAAGGCGGCATGATTTTTGGCAACCCCAATGCCTTTGCCATCGTCGCCGGCTTCACCACCGAGGAACAGAACCAGAAAATCTTCGCCGCCTTCGACAAATATCTCGATACCGAACACGGCAGCTATTGCTTCTACCCGCCCTTCCCCAAACCGGAACCACGTGCCGGCATCATCAGCCGCTTCGCGCCGGGAACAAAGGAAAACGGCTCCCTCCAGGGCCATAATTCGCGCTGGCGCGTGTGGGCTGAATTCAAGGGCGGCCGCGGCGACAAAGGATACGAAGTTCTTAAAAAGATGCTGCCCACGACCCGGCACGAAGCCGACCCCGATCTGTATCGGATCGAGCCCTACGTGGCGCCGCAGTTCACCTATGCGCCCGAGGCCGACCGCCCCGGTGAAGGCTCCCACGCCTGGGCCACGGGCACAGCCTGCTGGACACTTCTCAATGTGCAGCAGCACATGCTCGGGGTGGAACCCGAACTCGGTGGCCTGCGCATTGATCCCTGCCTTCCCTCCGACTGGGAATGGTCCGAGATCACGCGCGATTTCCGTGGTGCCCGCTACGAGATCCGCATCGAAAAGCCCAAAGGCATCTGCAAAGGCAAACTCACCCTCGAAGTCGACGGCCACCCCATTGAGGGCAACCTCGTCCCCGTGCAACCCGAAGGCAAAACGGTCAAGGTGCTCGTGAAGATGTCGGCGTGAGGGAGGGACGCCGTTTGACCCTCCTCACCAGCAGGCAATGGTTTGAGCAGATTCCATCTCGCGCAATGCGCGATGGTCACTGTGGGTTTGCGAAGGTCGCGGGCAGCGGGACCGCATAAATGCGGAACTCCAACAATCCATCACTCCAACCCTCCGAGACTCCAACTCTCCCCATCTAACCACTATGCGCAACGGTCATTTCAGCGAAGACAATCGCGAATACATCATCACGGAACCCGAAACCCGGCGCCCGTGGCACAACTTCCTCGTGAGCGACGATTACCTCGTCAACCTCACCCAGCACGGCACCGGTGCCAGTTTCTGGCAGCCCCTCAGCGAGGGCCTGCGGGTCAACCTCACGGAGGACAAAGACGGCTCCGGCGGCCCGCGTTTTGTGTATTTGCGCGACAATGACAGCGGGGAATACTGGTCGCTCACCGGTGCGCCCGGGAGTGGCAAGGATTACGACGAGTGGCGCTGCCGCGTGGGGATGGGCTACCAGGTTCACGAAACCCGCAACAAGGGCATTGCCGCCTCCTGGCGCGTCTTCGTGCCCGAGGGCCCGGACCGCCTCGAACTCTGGACCGTCACCCTCACCAACACAACCGACACCCCCCGCCGCCTCAGCGCCTTCCCCTACGTGGAGATGCACCTCACCGGAGGCAGCACGCTCATGGACTTTATTGCCGTCGTCGGCGGTCACTACGACGCCGAGAGCAAAGCGGTTTTCGGGATCAACTCCTGCGTGAAGTTTCCCCCGCAGTTCAAGGCCTTCCTCGCCAGCGATGCCGCCGTCGCCGGGATGACGGTCAGCCGCGACGAGTTTCTCGGCTTCTACCGCACATATACCAACCCCCTCGCGGTGGAAAAAGGCGACGTGCACAACCCCCAGGCCGGCACGGAATGGATCGGGGCGAGCCTGCGCCACGAGTTTGAGATCGCCCCCGGTGCCTCCGTCAGCTTCAACTGCGCCCTCGGCGTCATCGAGACGGTCGAGGAGGGCAAAGAAAAGATCGCCCGCCATCTCGCTCCCGGGGCGGTGGAGGAAAAATTCGCCGCCCTGCGCGCGAAGGCCGATGCCCTCGTCGCGCGGCAGCACGTGGAGACGCCCGACCCGCAGTTCAATCGCTGGGTCAACGTCTGGCTCAAGCACCAGCTCGCCTTTGTCGCCCGCTGGGGGCGCGTCATCGGGCGCGGTTACCGGGACATTTTGCAGGACAGCTTTGGCCACCGCCTGACCGATCCGGCGAAAGCGCGCGCCTGCATCCTCGAAGTCTTCTCGAAGCAATTCCCCGACGGTCGCTGCATCCGCGCCTGGCGTCTCCCCAACGCCCAGCTCGACACCCAGCACTACGCCGACTCGCCGAGCTGGATGATCATGGCCCTCGCGCAGTATTTGAAGGAAACGGGGGATTTCGCCGTCCTCAAGGAACCCGTCCCCTACCTCAACGCCGACGATCCGAACCTGCCCTCCGCGTCCTCCGGTAGCGTGTGGGAGCACGTCGTTCTCGCGCAGCGTCACCTCCTTGAACACCGGGGCCGGCACGGCCTCAGCAAAATCTACTACGGCGACTGGTGCGACACCATGAACGGCGTCGGCCGCGCGGGCGAAGGCGTCAGCGTGATGCTCTCCATGCAAGTGAAATGGGGCTGCGACCTGCTCACCGAGTTGGCTGAGGAGATCGGCGAGTCTGCCGTGGCAGAGGAAATGCGCGCGGGCGCCGCCGACCTCACCGACGCCATCAACCGCTCCACCTGGGACTCCGCCGGCTACTACATGCGCGCCTTCGACGATGAGGGCCAACCGGTGGGGGCCTTCAACGGCCCCGCCGAAGACAAGGGCGAACTGCGCATCTTCCTGAATCCGCAAAGCTGGTCCGTCATCAGCGGTGTGGCCGATGAGACCCGTGCCAACTCCGCCCTGCAAGCGGTGTATGACAACCTGGATACAGGTTACGGCATGGTCCTGAGCTACCCGCAATCGACTTTCTTCAAGCCGCGCATCGGGCAGATGTCCATCATGACGCCCGGCTTCTACGAAAACGGCAGCGTTTATACGCACGGCAACTGCTTCTGGTCCGCCGCCCTCGCCATCGCCGGACGCGGCGAGGAAGCCTGGCAAGCCATCCGCACGGTCCTCCCTGATACCGACAACAAGCCCAACACCGACACCGAGCCCTTCGTCATTCCCAACATGTACATCGGCCCGGTGGTGAAGCGCCGCGAGCAGCGCAGCCTCTACCTCAGCGGCTGGCGAACGGGCTCCGCTTCCTGGCTTTACCTCACCGCCATCGAATGGATCATCGGCCTGCGCGCCGAATACAAGGGCCTGCACATCGATCCCAAGTTGCCGCAAGGCTGGACCACCTGTTCCGCCACCCGACACCTGCGCGGAGCAACCTACAAGGTCTCGATCCGCCTTGAAGCCGGCGCTCAGCACAGCCTCCGTCTGAACGGCGAAACCGCCTCCGGCCCGCTCATCCCCTATCAGCCCAGCGGCAGCGGCAACACAATCGACGTCATCCTCCCCGCCTGATCGGGCCATTCAGTATCGGCAATTTCGGTAGCCGGGATGCTTCAGCGCCCGGCACAATGCGCGCCCCCTCTCACCGCTCCGGCGAAAAGAGCCCGCCCGGCCCCGGTTCGTAGAGGCGCAACCCCGTCACGCGCGCAATCGCGCCGAAATGCCCGTCGATGGCATACACCCGCTCGCCATCCTTCAAGGCGATGGCGGCGATGAGCACATCCATCCACGGCACCGTCACACCCTGATCACGAAGTTTCCACGCCAGCGCAATTGCCCGCTCCCAATCATCCGGACCGCACGCGCGAAAGGGTAAAATGGAGAAATAGCCTCCGAGCGAGGACCGTTCATTCGACCGCGCCCCCCCGAGAACCTCCAGGCGCACGGGCGCGCACAAACGGGCCTCATAGACCTCAAGCAGCCCTTCCAGGGCAACCGCCACCTCCAGGCTCCCCTTGCGGCGCAGGGCCTCGATCCACACCGAAGAATCGACCAAAACCATGGGTCGCCCCGCCCTTACTGGCCAAGCGGCGGAACCGGATTACCCGGATCGGTCGCATCCTCCGCCACCGCCAGCAGCGTTTCCGGATAGTCAAAGGCACGCTCGCGGATCAAGCGGCCGAACTCCCGCGCCTTGCGCCGCCGCACAAACTCCGCCACCGCCTTCGCCACCGCCGGGCTCTTGTTACGCTCGCCCGTCAACTCCATGACTTCGCCGAGGAGCGACTCTTCAATATCCACCGTGATTCTCATGAAAACAAATTCCTCATCTTTTTGCACCAAGTCAAGCCTGACTTTTCATCAATTGACCAACTTGCCCTACCGGACGCCACCCATGCTCAACCTGGCTTGAACGCGCGATTCCACGGCTTCGTCGGGACTAACCGGTCAAGTCGGCTTCGCCACGGAGGAGCACAACCGGCAAAACTTAGCCGCTTTCGAAAAGAATTTTAACACCGCCCACGCCAACTCGAAATTCCTTTATGTGATTTTTCGCTTTCTTTTTGCGTCTCTCATGGGGCAATCTGTCGGTGATCATTATGGAAGACATCATCATTCTCGGAACCGGTTGCGCCGGTTTGACCGCTGCCATTTACGCCGCCCGCGCCAATCTCAGCCCGCTTGTTTTGGAGGGGAACCAACCCGGAGGTCAGCTGACCACGACAAGCGAGGTGGAAAACTTCCCCGGCTGGCCCGAGGGTATTGATGGGTTTGAACTGATGGACAAACTGCGCAAACAAGCCGGCCGCTTCGGTGCCCGCTACACCTTCGCCGAAATCACGACCGCCGACCTTTCCGGAGATTTGAAGAAACTCACCGCCGCCGACGGAACCGTTTATACCTGTAAGGCCCTCATCATCGCCACCGGAGCCCGCCCCCGCACGCTCGGAATCCCGGGCGAAAGCGCCATGTGGGGCGGCAAAGGCGTCAGCACCTGCGCCACATGCGACGGTGCATTCTACCGGAACATGGAGGTGGTCGTGGTCGGCGGGGGCGACAGCGCTGCCGAAGAAGCCCTCTTCCTCACCCGCTTCGCCTCAAAGGTTACCCTCATTCATCGCCGCGACGAGCTCCGGGCCTCAAAGATCATGGCGGATCGCGTCCTCGCCCATGAAAAAGTCGAGACGGTGTGGAACAGCATCCCCGAGGAGGTGCTGGCGGATGAGACGGGCAATGCGCGTGCCGTTCGTGTGGTCGATGTGAAGACCGGCGAAAAGCGCGAAATTCCGTGCAAAGGTTTCTTCATCGCCATCGGCCACATTCCAAATACCGCCCCATTCAAGGGCCAACTGCCCCTCGATGAAAACGGCTACTTCATCCCCGAGGGCAAAAGTCAGGTGCGCACCGCCTATCCGGGAGTTTACGTGGCCGGGGATTGCGCTGATCATATCTTTCGTCAAGCCATCACCGCAGCAGGTATGGGCTGCCAAGCAGCGATCGAAGCGGAACGCTGGCTCGCCCAATAGGGTCCGAAGAGCCGCACTTAGGGATATCCACGCCCGAATGCTATTGCCGATTGACAAAATCAGCATCACTTTGACAAAAACTCTTCTCCCCCGGGCGCAAGGCGTCCCCCGGTGTTTTCCGGCGGGGTTGCTTTTCCGCGCGAAAGGTCTCGGCAGCATGGTCATTGTCCTAAATATGCTCACCCGGGCTTGGCTACTGCCGCAGTGCCCTGCGCGCACTGCCACGGCGATTGTGACCCTCGAGCACAGTTCTCTCATCACAATATCAATATCGGAGATAAATAAATGTTCTGAACATTTAAATTGACCTTCACGACGCTTCCGTTTGGATGACGAAATGAGCATGGGTAGAAAGTATTGTCGGCGGCTGAAGTATCCGCGATTAGCGTGCCACCACCTTATTTCGAGGGTGGTGCAGAAAAGGCGGTTGATGGATGAGGAGG
>JAFIGE010000018.1 GCA_020831585.1 Opitutales bacterium
CGGCATAGCCGCTCTTGTCCACATAATAGTGCCCCCCCTCGCGGATCTCGCGGAGGTTCTGGATGCCGATAGGGAGCTTTTTGCGCGGCAGGCTCATGATGGCCCTTCAGTCTCGGCGAAGCATCCCGTTCTGGCAAGACCCTTCCCCCCCTGCACAACACCCCCTCGTGAGCTTGCCCGCCCTGAGCGAGCCGAAGGAGTTTCCGAATGAAGAACCCAACCCTCTCCGAATCCCCCACCCCTCACCCGGCCATGACGGAGCATGGCCCTCCAGCCAACCACCTCACAACGGCAACACACATCTCGAAACAACAACCCATCCCTGGAGGGAAACGCTCCGTCGTTTCCGAAAGAAGAACCCAATTATCTCCGAATCCACCACCCCTCACCCGGCCATGACGGAGCATGGCCCTCCAGCCAACCACCTCACAACGGCAACACACTTCTCGAAACAACAACCCGTCCCTGGAGGGAAACGCTCCGTCGTTTCCGAATGAAGAACCCAACCATCTTCGAATGCCCCCACCCCTCACCCGGCAACTGGTTGGCTGTCCTGACCACTATTATGGAATTGGCCGGACAAACGCCATTTCCTCACTATCAGACTTTCACTAAAAACAGCGCCGCCCCAAACAAGTGCATTCGGGTGCCGACGCTCCTTTATTCAGAAAAAACCCAATCCATGATGACCCCCAAAACCCTTCTCCGAACCCTTCCCCTGCTCTTCCTCGGTGCTGCCTGCAGCCACGCCCACCGCATTGTGCCGGCACCGGTGGAAACCTATGAGGGCGAAGTGTCGGACATTCGCATCGTCGACCATGTTGACAATCACCGTGGTTTCTATCGCGTCTGGCAGCCCTTCATCGCCGAATGGGGCGAGCGCCGGGCCGACCGCCGACACCTCGTTGTCGCCTACGGGGCGATGCTCTTCGGTAAAGGGGATATGGGCGATATTTTTGTCACCGTCTCGCGTGATGACGGCGACACCTGGAGCGACCCCATTCATGTTTTCAACCACCGGGAACGGCAGGGCATGCTGCAGTTCGCCTATGCCAACCCCGTTCTCTTCAAGCCGGAAGGGCACGACGTGCTCTGGTGCTTTGCCATGCGCTCTCCCCTCACCCCCCGGAACAGCGAGGAGGGGCAGCTCGTCGCCGCCTACAGCCCGGACGGCGGCTTTTCGTGGATTCCCGTGGAACTGGCCATGCACTACACCGGCCACCTCATCACCAACGCGGGTATTGTCGAAACGACCATTCGCGGACAGAAGCGGTATCTCCTCCCGGCCCACCGAAACACCCTCCAAAAGGACGAATTCGGCGATCGCGAACACTTTGTCCTGAGCAGCTCCAATCTCCTTGAGTGGCGCCTGGAAGCCTTCATTCCCCAGCCCGCCGAGGGCCCGCGCGTTTTCCTCCACGAAGGCAACATTGCGCCGGGGGACAACCCCGGTGAACTCAAGATCGTCATGCGCACGGCGGGCTATGAAGACACCGGCCTGACGACCGACCCGCCCCGCGCCTACTCCAGCGTGAGCCGCAACGGCGGCCGCACCTGGAGCCCGGCCGCCCCCGAACCGGACCTGCACAACGCTAAAGCGAAGGGCTTCTTCGGGCAAATGCGGGACGGCACCCACATCTACGTCTACAACGACGGCCCCCAGCAGCGGGACTTCACCTGGGAAGGCTGGCCGCAGGGCGGGCGCACCTCCCTGCGCTTCAAGATCAAGCCGCCGGGCGGTGAATGGAGCGAAGAGCGCACTTTTTTCCACGCCGGCATCAAGAACTCCTACCCCACCCTCATCGAGGTGGCTCCGGGCGAATTCCGAGCCGTCTGGGACAGCGGGACGGAAGACAGTCCCCGAACGCACATTCACTTTGGAAAACTGAATCTCAACAAATGACCCCCAAACAATTTCGCGAAAAGCTCGTTGCGGGCGATTCTCTCTTCGGAACGCTCATTGTCTCACCGTCACCGCGGTGGCCCGACGCCGTCAAGGGAACGGGGATCGACTTTGTTTTCATCGACACCGAGCACATTGCGATCGACCGCGAGGAACTCAGCTGGATGTGCCAGGTCTACACGGCCCTCGGGCTGCCGCCGATCGTGCGCATCCCCTCACCGGATCCCTTCATCGCGACAATGGCCCTGGATGGAGGCGCGGCGGGGGTGATCGCCCCCTACATCGAGACCGTCGAACAGGTTCAGGCCCTCCGCGGAGCCGTGAAGTTGCGCCCCATCAAGGGCAACAAGCTGCAGAAAATGCTCGCCGGGGCAAAGGTTGAGCCAAACCTCGAATCCTACATCGGCAACGGTGCCGACAACCGTGCCCTGATCATCAATGTGGAGAGTGTTCCCGCGATGGAGGCGCTCGATGAGCTTCTCGCTGTTCCCGGGATTGACGGTGTCCTCATCGGCCCGCACGATCTCTCCTGCAGCTTGGGTGTGCCGGAGCAATATGACCATTTGGACTTTCTTCAGGCTTGCGAAACGATCTTCCGCAAAGCCCGCGCCGCAGGTGTCGGGGCGGGCATTCATTTCTGGGGAACGGTCGAGGAACAAACACGCTTCCTCCACCTCGGGGCCAACCTCCTCATCCATAGCGCCGACATTCTTCTCTTCCAAAAGCATCTCCGCCTGGAGCTGGATGCCGTTAAACGGGCCAGCGGGGAACGCATGGACGACGTTCTCAAGAGGGAGGAAATGAATATCTAAGGCGGACCGGAGAGGCTTTCGTTTGAAAATTCACCGGTGCCCTGCGTTTGCTTTGCGCGGTCCCGGAAGCTTCCGGCGATTTCTCTCTGTGGCGTCAACCTTGGTGGCGATCACGGCTCCGGGTTTCGGAAACGAGGTCACGCCGCCCCTCGAAGCGGGTCCGCCTCTCTTCCCGGCAAGCGGGGAGGAGATTGTCAGCACCGACGCCCATGCCTGGCCAACGGTCGAGAACATTGCCGCCCGCTTCCTCCGGGATAATCTCTTTTCCATTGTCTCCGACCGCGCGCAAACCCTGAGCGCGGGGCTGGACCGCCAGATCCCGCGCCTCCGCTTCAGCCCGGATATTTTTGATCGCGAGTTCCGGCGCGGTCTTTCGACCCGCGACTTCTTCCGCACCCAGGTCCCCCTCGATAGCTACAACACCGAACGCATCGGGGTTTCGCGCGGTCCCTTCGCCTTCCTCCATGGGAGCGGTTCACCGATCGGCGCGGTTCACCAGCAAAGCGTGCGCGCCCATCATCGCCGGGGATGGACGCGCCTGACGACGCAGATAAACGAGAACGGAGCCTACCGCCTGACGAGCGATTTTAATCATCCCATAGCCGACCGCGACATGGGGTTGCGCCTCGCCCTTCTTGCGCAGGACGGCCCCGGTTTCCGCACCCCTTCACGGAATGAGCGGCAGTCGGTCTATGGCAACTGGAGATGGAGCATCGACCGGCAGAATGAACTGAGTTTTTCGGCCGAATGGGGACGGCTGAACAACATCCAGCCGGCCTCGTTCATCCTCTACGATCGCTACACGCCGTGGGTCGAGGCCGGGCGGCCCCTCGTCGATCAGCCGCAATCTTCCGTCGATGCCATCGAGGGCGTCGAATGGGTCTCCGGAGGAAACTACCTCGTCTACATTGAGGATTCGCCCCTGCCCATCATGGACTGGCGGCGCATGGCCCGGGGTGCGACGCCGACCCTCGACGGGCAGCGCGAAAACCGCCTCAGCTTTCGCCCGACCGAACTCCCCGGAAACCTCTCCCCCTATCACTCTCTTCTCGGAGAAAGCAACCGCCTGCGACGCCATTACGGCATCGTCTCCGGATTCTGGGAATACGTGCTCAAGGGATGGCTCTCCATGGAAGTTGCCGGGCAATACGAAACGGGCGATCGGCATCAGTTCGAGGGCCTGCGCGTGGATGACCACGCCCTTCAGGTGGATGTGAATCGCTTTCTTCCCGACGGATCGCCCAACCCCCATGCCGGCCAGCCCTACCTCGAGACGAGTTCCCAATCGCGCCTCATTGAACAGGAATGGAGTAGCTTGCAGGGACGCTTTGTCGGCTCTTTGACCCTCGAACCGGCCACCTGGCATCCGGCCCTCGGCACCTATGAGCTCGGCTGGGTCCTCTCGTATTGGAGACTCCATTCCGAGGCGCAGTGGCGGCATGAGGTCAACACCACGCCCCGCGAAGGGGCCCGCGCTGATCTCAACCATGCCTCCAACCGGATCCGCCGCCGCCATTATGTGGATTTTTCCGCACCGGACCAATTGGCCTTCCCCAAGGCCTTCGCACCCATTCGCCGGGATGGCGTTGAATCGGCCTTTCTTCCCGTGGGGAACGCTCCCCGCCAAAACAGCGAAGCCAACACCACCGGCATGCTCTCCCTGCAGGGGAAATACCTCGCTGACCGGCTGATCCTTTCCTTCGGTTTCGGGCGCGACCACAGCTCAATCATTGAACGCGATTATGAACGCGATGAACGCGGCCTCTGGCCTGCACCCGGCGAAGGGCTTCGCCTGCCGGCCTACACCTTCAGCCGCACCCGCCGCAACTCCGCGGCTTCCTTCACCCTCGGCGAAAACACCGTCCTCTACTACAATCGCGCCGAGGGTTTCCTCCCCACCGGTGCCTCCCAACGGGACGTTTTCGAAGAACGGGTCCCCACCCAGGAAGTGCGGGGAAGCGAAACGGGCGTCTTCTTCAACTTCCCCGACCGGCGCCTGAGCGCCAACTTTTCGGCCTACGAACTCGTCCGCGCAAATGAATCGAGCGGTGCCCTGCGGGGACAAAAAGGCGCGCGGGTCTACGAGATCTGGGAGTCGCTCGATCCCGCCCGCGCGGAGAACCGCACCGCCTGGGTCGATCTCCAGGACAGCCGCGCGCGCGGATTCGAGTTCGACCTCGTCTACAACCCCACGCCCAATCTCCGCCTGGCCTGGAACCTCGGCCGCGAAGAGCGAAGGGTGCACGACATCCTCCCGCGCTTCTCCCGCTACCTCGACAACCATCTTCCGCTTTGGCAGGCAAACGCCGGCGTCCCTGTGAACAGCGCCTTCGGCGAAACGGTCGGTGACCTCGTCGAACACATTCTCGAAGACTTCAACTTTGAGCGCGCCCAGATCGGATCGCGCCTCCTCAATAATCGCGAGTGGCAAACCCGCGTAAACCTCAGTTACCGCTTCGCCCGCACCTCCCCCCTCAATGGCTGGAGCCTCGGGGGCAATGCCCGCTGGCTCGAACGCAACATTATCGGCTTTGCCTCTGCCGGCGAAAACGGGCGCCTCGACAAATCCCGCCCCTTCCACGGAGACGATGTCTTCCAGTTGGCCGCATGGATCGGCTACGCCCATCGCGTTGGAGAAGCGCAGTGGTCCATGCGCCTGCAGGTCAACAATCTCCTCGACGACCGCTCCCCCAACCCCAACCGAGCCGTCGACGATGGCCTTGGCCTCCCCATCCGCACCCAACTCGCCACCCAACAACCGCGCACCCTTCAACTCACCAGTGTCCTGCGCTTCTAAACATTCGCCCTCCCCTTGCATGAGCCGCTCCTTCCCTCCCCTCCATCCCGGCAAGGCGGCTCCCCGCTCCCGTGGCCCTGTTCTCCGCAGGCTCCTCGGTGCGCTCATCCTCGTCCTGCAACCGCTCGCCGCCGGGGATGTCGACAACCTTCCGATCGTCGATCTTGAGGACTTTGCGGTCATTTACAGTGCCACGGATTTTGCCCCGGCCTTCTCCCGCGAGGTGCCGTCCTTCAGTTTCTTCGAAACCCCCAAACTCCCCAAGGCGGAGCTGATCCACGCACTCCATTTTGTCGATCGCTACCGCGAGGCCCGTGTTCCGGGACCCGTCAAGTGGATCGGGATCCTTCACTTTCCCGTCCTCGACGGCTACGAACGGGTCCACCTGAAGTGGATCTGTCTCTATGTTTATGATGGGCGCCTCTTCGGCTACGACCCCTCCGCCCTCAGCGAACAACAGCGCCGCTTCATCGTGCCCATTCGGTATGAAGACCGGCTCAACCCGCGCGTCCTCGCACGCTTTGCCAACAGCTACGTGGGAAGCGTTTTTGCCGCCGGTGCGGAGGACTGGACCGGTGATGATTTTGACGATCCCGATGATGCGGACGGCGGCTTCGGTTCAAGTTCCTTCGAAAACGAAATTCCGGCCAGCCGCATTGCCCCGGTTTACGCCTCCCAACGGGGGGTTCCGCTGGATGAACTCGTCCGCATGGTCTATCAGTTCATCGAAGACCCGAATCCAGACCCGGCCGAAACCGGTGAAATCGGCCGCCAGCACCCGGCTCCGAGAACCAACCTCAACCTCCGCTCCCTGCTCAGTGAGCTGACGACCACCCCCGACCACCTCGAGACCGCACGTCAACTGTTGGCCCCGCGCTGGAGCCAGCGGGTTGTTTTTCACTACACCCGCCGCCCCTTCTTTTTTGTCAGCCGGGCGGCCACCGAAGAGGCCCTCATCTTCAATGTGAGCACGCAAATCTTCGCCTACCATCCGCAGTTCGGCGTCTGGCGAACCGATGCGACGGTGCACGACCTTTCTGATCCCAAACGCTTCCTCTCCCGCCTGCGCATTCCCGATATACGCGAGGTCAAGCGGGTCGAATTTGTGCCCCTGGCGAAGCCCTGAGCCGAAGCGCGCCGCAACCGCCGGGGGCTTCGCCTCAGCGGGAGTCCGGTGGGTTGATCAACTTGCCGGCCAGCTCGGCAAGACCTTCCAGCGCTTCCGTGTAATCAGCCGACGGGGCAAGGTTATGGAGCTCATCCGGATCGGTCTCATGGTCGTAGAGTTCCCGCTCAAGGATCGCTCCGGAGGCGAGACAGCGCCATTCGATGTAGCGGAAGCGCTCCGTGCGCAGACCATAGCCCATGGCCTCCCATGAGCGCGTATAGAAGGGCTGCGGTCCCTGGGTCAGGGCAGCCGCGCGGCCCGGCGCAGCCGGATCGATCAACTGCGGGCGCAAGCTCTCGCCTTCCAGCCCCTCCGGCACAGGGAAACCGGCCAGATCGACCATCGTCGGGTACAAATCGATCAGCTCGACAAGGGCGGACGTCCGCGCCCCCGCCGACGTCATCCCCGGCACCGAGATCATCAGCGGGACGCGCGCATCGAGCTCGTAAACACTCGTTTTCCCCCAGAGGCCGCGCTCACCGAGATGAAAACCGTGATCGCTCACGAAGACAATGATGGTGTTGTCGGCCAGTCCCGACGCCCGGAGTTGCTCCAGCACCTTCCCCACCTGTGCATCGAGAAAACTGATACAAGCATAATAGCCATGCCAGAGCTCAGCGGCAAGGTCATCATCAAGGGGACCTTCCGCCGGGATGTCCGTGTAGGTGCGCAGTTCGTGCCAGGTGTGCTTGGCCAGGGCCGGCATGCCCACCGGCGTGCCCGCCGCCGGAATCGAAAAGTCCGCGCGGTCGTAGAGATCCCAATACCGCTGTGGCGCATTGAAGGGCAGGTGCGGCTTCCAGAAACCCACCGCGAGAAAGAAGGGTTCCCCGCTTTCCGCGAGGTCTTTGATCGCCGCCACGGCAAAGGCCGCCACCTGCCCGTCGAAATAGGCCTCGTCGGGCACATCCAGCCTTTGCAGGGATTCGGCCTTGCGCGGCGGACCAAAGGGGTCTCCCGGCACAACCCAGTCCTCCCAGTGAGCGCCGATGGAAAGCAAAGGGGGGACCGACCACGAAACCGGATCGGCCATCGAAGGGCGGTCTTCCGCGCGGCGCGTGTCGTTGTGAAAGACCTTCCCCACCCCGCGGGTATGGTAACCGTGGTTCTTGAAAAATTGCGGGAGGGTCACGACATCCGGCAGGGTCTCGCGAAAATGCGTGCGCAGATCCCACACGCGGATCGTATCCGGCCGCAGACCCGTGAGCATGGAGGCGCGCGATGGGTTGCACACCGCCTGCTGGCAATAGGCCCGGTCGAACAGAAGGCTCTCCGCAGCGAGGCGGTCAAGGTGCGGGGTGTGGGCCAGCGGATCACCATAAGACCCGAGATCGTTGCGCAGGTCGTCGGCGATGATCACAAGGATATTTGGTCGGGCCGCCGTCGGCTCCGCCGCAAGCGGCAACCCCATCCCCAGGAGCATCGCCACAGGCGCTCCCCCCAAGGCAAAAATACTCCGTTTCCGAATATTCCATCGATCCATTTGACCATAAGCGTGCCGGCCGCGGCCCCAGCCACCAAGCGCCGACCATTGGTCAAATAATCGGACCAGTCCACCGAAAGAGGGATCTCAACGTTTTAATGTGGAAATCGTCCCGGACATTCTCCGGCGCAAGTTCATCGCCGGGACCAAACACCTTCCGCCATCCCGAACACACCTGAACCCGATTGAACAGAGGCAAAAGAGCTTGGGTATAAATTGACCCACAAGCCCAACTTTGCCTCTCCCGCCTCTCCTTTCCCAACTACGGTGGTCAAGGCAACAGAGGAACCGCCCCGTCGGCTACGAAACTTTCCGCAAGCCTTGGATCCGCTCAAACAACTGCTGCGACACCATCCGCCAGTTGTTGCCGCTCATTTGATCGAGGAGCTTGAGGATCGTTTCCGCATCCACGTTGCCGCAGATTTTTTTTACGTCTTCAAGCGAGACCCCGCCGTTGAGCGCCATCGTCATCCAGGTGGTGCGGAGACCGCCGACCACGCGGTTCCCACCATTCTCCGGGGTCACGGATGGGATCCGGACACACCGCCCAGGCCCGGCTGCGCCACGCCGGGCAACTTAAGTCTCTTGACAGCAGCCGGCGATTGTAATACTCATCTGTTATGAAATCTCATATCAGTGCTACAATTGACGATCAGCTCTTGGCCGACCTGAATCGCCTTGGGCGGGAGGAACGCCGCTCGCGCAGCCAGATCATCGAGATGGCTTTGGAAGAATTCTTGCGCAAGCGCGGGGGCGCGGAGGATGAAATCGTGACCTCCGAAGGGCGTTTCCTTGGGCGTTTCAGCCGGGAGGAAACCTATGACCGTTGACGCATTGACGGGCCGCATGCTCGTCGACACAAACGTCCTCATCTACGCCACGCTCGCGGCCGATCCCCGCTATGCGCGGGCCCGGGAGGTTCTTTCCCTCCGTCAACGCCCCGGCGTCGAGCTCTTCATTTCGGTCCAAAATCTCGCCGAAATGTACCCCAACCTCACCGGACCCAAAAATCAGCCGCCGGACAACCCCGCCCTCGCGCGGGAAAAAATCCGCGCGCTCTCCCGGCTGCGCGGGCTCCATGTCCTCCCCCTCACGCTGGAGAGCGTTCACCGCGCCCTCGACCTCTGCGTGGCCGACAGCATCACCCGTCAAAACTACTTCGACCGCCAACTCGCCGCCCTCATGCTCCGCGAAAGCATCCCCCTCATCCTCACCGAAAACACCGCCGATTTCTCCGGTATCCACGGTATCACACCCCTGAATCCCTTCGCCTGATCAAAATACGGCCATCCTGCCGCCGTGGTTGGGAAAATTTGTGCGGGCCTCCCGTAAACGCGCTGCGGTCACTTCCCCTGCTATCACGCGCAACATCCTCCCGACTTCGGGGTAACTTCCTCCTGAAAATTTAGCGGATACAGGATCCTCCATTCCAGGCCTATCCGCACGAATGCCCTTTGCTCTACCCGATCGTGAGGAAGCATCCGCGCGAGGCGGTGCCTGATACGCCTGGCAAACAGGGGAAAACTCAGTGAACCTCGTCAGCGGTCTACTCGCGCCCCTGCGCGGCCTCACCACTGCCGTCGGCTTTCCATCCAGCGGCGGAGGTTGAGGAGATCGGGATCGCGGGGGTTCTGCTGGAGGGCGTGGCGCAACTGCTGGCGGGCTTCCTCCCAGCGGTCGAGGGAGCCGAGGGCAACAATCAGGTTGTAGTGCGCGCGCGGATACCGGGGATCGAGGGCGATGGTTTGGTAGAAAGCCTCGACCGCTCCCTCAAGGTCATTGTTTTCGGCGAGGAAGAGGGCGTAGGTCCAGTGGAGGGAGGGATTGCGGGGTTCGAGGGAGAGGGCATGCCGCAAGTCGTTCCGGGCCTGCTCCGCCTGACCGGCCTCGGCGTGCAGGATGGCCTTCTGCCGCCAGGCTTCAGCCTCGAGGGGGACGAGGCGGACGGCGTTGCGGAGGTAACGCCCCATACGGGCCAGATCGCCCGCCTCGAGGGACTGGCGGGCAAGGATAAAGGCAAACTGGGGCCGGTCGGCGTTGATAGCGAGGTACTCATCCCAGTCCTCCCGGAGCCGGGGATCGCGGGCCGCGAGGGCGGGTTGGCCGCGAAGGGTGGCGAGGCGCACGGCACGCGCCGGATCGGCGAGGAAGCGGTCGACCACGGGGTCGTCCGGAGCGAGGACAGCGAGGAGCCCCCCGGCCCGTTCGCGCACGAGGACGGCCTCATCCTCGATGGCCGCGCGCAGATAGCGGAGGACCTCGGGGAGCGGTTCAGCATAGCCGAGCAAGCCCGTGAGGGAAGCGCGCCAGGCGGCATTGTTTTCGATCCCGAGGTAATCGAGAATGGCCCGCCCGTCGCCCTCCCCGCGGTGCGCCGCAGCAAAGAGACGGGCACGCGCGCGGGAGGCTTCGCGGCGATCGTGGAAGCCCTCGCCATACCATTCCGTGATCCGTTTGGCGGCCCACTCCACGCTTTCCTCCTTGTGGCACTGGCTGCAGGCGTTGGGCACACCGAGTTCGAGGGTGAGGAAGGGATCGGGAATGGGGAAGTTGTGGTCGTGCCGGGGATCGCGTGCCATGTAGACGCGCTGCGGCATGTGGCAGTCGACACAGCGCCCGCCCTCGGTGAGCGGATGGTGAAAGGCATGCGCCTCCGGATCAATGACCTGGGCCCCGCGCAGGCCGGTCGCATGGCACTGCTGACAAAGGGCATTGTTCATGGCCGGCAGCTTGAGGGCGAGGCTGTGGGGATCGTGGCAATCCATACAGGTAACACCGGCGTGGCCCATCGCACTGAGCTTGAAGGAGGCTCCGGCAAAAACCTCATCAAGGATCTGTCCGTCGGGAAAATAGAGGCCCGGCTGGTCCGGCAGGGAGAGGCTGAAGTGGTCATGGTAATCCGCGCCCGGCTGAAAACGGTTGGCGGTCAACTCGCCCCGGCGGGAGTGGCAACTGAGGCAGTTGCCCATGACCTGCTCGATCGCGAGGGTCTGTGGAAGGACGTCCGCGCGCCCGGCGCGGGCCGCGCGCACGTGAGCCTCGCTCCCGGGATGGCACTGGCGGCAGGTCACGCCCTGGGAGAACCAATCCGAGCGGTAGCCGAGCGTCTCCACATTGAGGTTTTTGCGGAAGTCGGTCATGTGGCACCAGGCGCAGTTGGCGTTCCAGTTGAGCCCCTGCCCGAGCCAATGCCCGTAGTCACCCTCCATCCGCACGTCCCCGTCGAAGGAGTCAAAGAGTTCTTTCTTGTGCACATCCCATGAGAGCGTCGTCGCCTGGACGCGACCGTCGGGCAGGGCGACGAGGAAGTTGACGAGCGGATCGACGCCAAGGAGACCGACCACGGGGTAGTCGGTGACGGTTCCCGCCCGGTTGCGCACCTCGATAAAAAAGTCGCTCCCGCGCCGCTGCAGGCGAAAGCGCTCCCCGTCCTTTTCATAGACAGCGGGAGAAATGAGAAAGGGGGCGAGGTCCTCCCGCGCGGCCAGGCGAAGGGGGCGGTTGGCGCGGTCGTGATGGGAGCGCTGCCAGCCCGCGTAGGATTCGGCGTGGCACTCCAGGCAGCTCGCGGGACCGAACTCCCGGAACTCGGCCGGTCGCAAGCTCACGGGCAACTGACCGCTCCCGCGGTAGACCCAACCCTCGCTCAGGTAGCCATGGCCATTGGCCGAGCCATGATCGACCGGGAGGAGAAAGGTAAGCCCGAAAACAAGAAGGAGAAGGAGCCCGCCAATCCCGCTTGCGAGGAGGAGGATCCGATTGCGCTGAAAGGCCATAGTTGCAGCTCGATGAAGACGCGAACACACGGGGTGCGTCAAGGCAGATAGGCTCGCAAACCCGTCTGGCTGTAGGCGCGGATCTTCTCCATGAGTTCGGCCTCGATAGGGGCGTGTTCGGCGTGCCCGGCGAGGTTGGCGGACTCGATGGGGGCATCCTGCAGGGAGTAGAGTTCGGGGAACTCAAATACGCCTGTCTCGACGTTGAGCCAGGCGGTGAAGCGCCATCCGGGCACGCGGACGGAATACCCCATGTGGGTGAGGGGTTCGCGGCCCCCCATAGCGGCACGATAGGGTCGACCAAACTGCGTGAAGGCCGCCCTCCCCCACTCCGCCGCAGGATCCTCGAGGAGCGGACGCAAGCTCCGCCCGCTTAGGGCCGTCCGCTCTTCGATGCCGGCAAGGTCAATGAGGGTGGGATAAAGATCGAGGGACTCGACGAAGGCATCCGTGGCCGCACCCGCCGTATCCATGCCGGGAACGGAGAGGATGAGGGGGCTGCGGGCGTCGAGTTCAAAGTTCGAAGCCTTTCCCCAGAAGGCCAGCTCACCGAGGTGAAAGCCGTGGTCGCTCCAGAGGACGATGATCGTGTTATTGCGCAGGCGCAGTTGATCGAGGGTATCGAGGAGGATGCCGACCTGCGCATCGATGTAGCTCACGCAGGCGTAGTAGCCGTGGCGCAAGTCCATGGCTTTATCACGGGGAATGGGCCCGCTGCCACGAATGTCGCTGTAGCCGCGCAGTTCAGTGGAGTCGTGAAAGGCTATGTCGGGTGCGTCGATGGGGCGGTCGGGTTGCTCGATGAGGTGGAAAGCCTCGCGGTCATAGAGATCCCAATACCGCTTGGGCGCGGCAAAGGGCAGGTGCGGCTTGTGATAACCAACGGCGAGAAAGAAAGGTGTCCCTTCGTGGCGGAATCTGCGCAGAAAATCGACGGCCAGATCGGTGCATCGGCCATCAAGGTAAGCGGTGTCGGGAACATCGGCGGACTCGACGGAAGGACCCTTCCGGCCGGTCTGGTTTTCGGGCCGCACATAACTCCCGGCCCGCCCGTGATAGATATCGTAGACCGAGGTGGTCCATGAGGCGGGATCGTGGAAGCCCGGCCGCTGCGGGAAGATTTTGCCGATGCCAACCGCCTCATAGCCTTCGAGCTTGAAGATCTGCGGAAGGGTAACGACGTCCGGGTGCACATCGCGGAAGCGTGTGGCGTGATTCGTCACCCCGATCTCATCCGGCCGCCGACCGGTGAGCATGCTCGCGCGGGAGGGCGTGCAGGAGGGCTGCTGCACATAGTGGTGCCGAAAGAGGAGACCTTCACGGGCGAGGCGGTCGATGTTGGGGGTGATGGCGAGGGGATCGCCATAGGCCCCGACGGTCGTGCGCAGGTCATCAATGGAAATGAAGAGGACGTTCGGGCGTTCGGAGGCCCCGGCCACCGGAAGGGCGAGGGTGCCGAGGGCCAGGAGTCCAAGGGATTGAAGGGAACAGGCTGTCTTCATGGGCAGGGGAACCCGCCATGCCAGCGGGCGCGGGCGGATGCGGAGGGGGGCTCACTCCAGCAGGCGGCTCTTCCCCGTCTGGCTGTAGGCGCGGATCTTCTCCATGAGTTCGGCCTCGATAGGGGCGTGTTCGGTGCGCCCGGCGAGGTTCACGGACTCGATGTGGGTATCCTGTAGGGAGTAGAGTTCGGGGAACTCAAACTCGCCTGTATGGACATTGAGCCAAGCGGTGAAGCGCCATCCGGGCACGCGGACGGAATAGCCCATGTGGCTGAGGGGTTCACGCGCGCCTATGGCCGCGCGGTAGGGACGACCAAACTGTGTGAAGGCCGTCCTCCCCCACTCCGCCGCGGGATCCTCGAGGAGCGGACGCAGGCTCCGCCCGCTGAGAGCCGTCCGCTCTTCGATGCCAGCAAGATCGATGAGGGTGGGATAAAGGTCGAGGGACTCGACGAAGGCATCCGTGGCTGCACCGGCCGTATCCATCCCGGGAACGGAAATGATCAGGGGGCTGCGGGCATCGAGTTCGAAGTTCGAAGACTTCCCCCAGAAAGCCTGCTCGCCGAGGTGAAAGCCGTGGTCGCTCCAGAGGACCACGATGGTGTTGCGGCGCAGGCGCAGTTGATCAAGGGTATCGAGAAGGATGCCGACCTGCGCATCGATGTAGCTCACGCAGGCGTAGTAGCCGTGGCGCAGTTCCATGGCCATTTCGCGGGGAACGGGTCCGCTCTCGGGGATGTCGCTGTAGCCGCGCAGTTCATTGGAATTGTGAAAAGCAATGTCGGGTGCGTCGACGGGGCGGTCGGGTTGTTCGATGGGATAAAAGGCCTCGCGGTCATAGAGATCCCAATACCGTTTGGGCGCATTGAAGGGCAGGTGCGGCTTATGATAACCGACGGCGAGGAAGAAGGGTGCCCGCTCCTGGCGGAACTTGCGCAGAAAATCGACGGCCAGATCGGTGTAGCGTCCGTCGAGGTAGGCGGTATCGGGAACATCGACACGCTCAAAGGCGGCGGCTTTCCCCCCGGCCTGGTTCTCCGGGAGAACGTAATGCCCGTCGACGCCGTAATTGTTGTCGTAGACCGAGACCGTCCAGGAAATGCCATCGTAGTAGCCGCGGCCGTAGTGGAAAATCTTGCCGATTCCGACACTCTGGTAGCCTTCGAGCTTGAAGATCTGCGGGAGGGTGACGACATCCGGGTGGATATCGCGGAAGTGGGTGGCGTGGTTGGTCACCCCGATCTCATCGGGGCGCCGTCCCGTGAGCATGCTTGTGCGCGAGGGGGCGCAGGAGGGTTGCTGGACATAGTGGGAACGGAAAAGGCGGCCCTCGCGGGCGAGGCGATCCATATTCGGGGTAATGGCGATGGGATCACCATACGCCCCGATGGTATTGCGCATGTCGTCAATGGAAATGAAGAGGACATTCGGACGGTCGGAGGCCTCCGCTGAAGGCAGGGCAAGGGTGCCAAGGGCCAGGAGCCCAAGGGATTGAAGGGAGCTTATTTTCTTCATAACGATTTATCACTTTTAAGAGAGATGAAGGGGTTGTTCGGCAAGCTGGGCAAAAACGCTCCTCGGCCGGGGGTTCAGGGAGCTTCCTCCTTGCCCTCTCTGAGCCAATCGAGGGAGAAGCGGGCAAGGCGGAGGCGGGCGTAGGCCCAGTCGCGCCCCCGTCGTACGACCTCCGGATCTCCGCTTTCATAGAAGCAGAGGATGGTCCCGTCGGGCAGAACAGCAAGGTCGCTGTAGGCGCTGGGGCCCGGTTCAAGGACACGATGCACCGGCCAGGTATCGCCTCCGTCGCGGCTGAGTTTGATGGAGACGTTGTGCCGGTAACGATTGGGGCGCTGGGTTGTGTGCGGGTTGGAGAAGAGGAGGAGCGGCCCCGGTTCGAGGGCGTCGCCGGGATGGCGGACCAAGCCGGCCATGCACCCCGCTTCGGGCAGTTCATCGGCAAAACGGGTCGCGGACCAATGGGTCGCACCGTCCGCGCTCACGGCCAGGGCGCGGCGCTGACTCGGATTGCGTGTGCTCATGAGGACGCTGCCATCGGGGCGTTCGGCCACGGCCGACTCGGTGCCGCCGGTAATGGCCAGCTCGCCGGCCTGCCAGGAGTGGCCGCCGTCATCGCTGAAAATGACCGAAGCGGCCCGGCGAACAGTGGCCTCCCGGCGGTAATCGGCCAGCCATACGGGCACGAGCAAACGGCCATTGGAAAGCTGGATGCCGTGGCCCGGACCGGTCGCGAAGGACTGCCAGTTCACGGCCGGGCGAAAGTCTTCAAAGGTCGCCGTGATGTCACACGGCTCGGACCAGGTGAGGCCGTCATCATCGCTCCGCATGTAGAAGGCATGCCGGTACTCCACGCAGTAGACGAAGTGGACAGTGCCGTCGCGGTCGGCGATAGCCATGGGGTTGTTGACCGTTTGCTCCTCGGGACCTCCGAGATCCTTCTCCAACTTGGCATCGGGCATGTAGGGGTTGCGCGAAATGCGCTCACCCCGGTGGGCGATCATCTGCGGCGCGCTCCAGGTCCGGCCACCGTCGGTGCTGCGCCGAAGGTGGATTTCGATTTCCCCGCGATCGGCGGCGGAGAACCTCCGCGCCTCGCAGTAGGCGAGAACGGTGCCGCGGGCGGTGACCACAATGCCCGGAATCCGGTAGGTGTGGACATCGTCCATGCCCTGCCAGAAGAGGTCGATTTTCTCGACTGCGGCGGTGTCCGGCGAGGGCGGGCCGGTCACGGAAGCGGAGTGCCCGCAGCCGACGAGTGCCCCGATCATGGAGCCAATGAGCACAAGGGCAAGGAGGCGGTCACATCTTTTGGGAAGAGTCATTTTGGAAAGAATTGAGGGACAGGCGGAAGCGACAGCCCCTGACGAGCGGGGCCGGTTCAACCTGCTCCAGAGCTATGGCGATGATCAGAAGCGGACGCGAAAATCGATCTGAAAGGTGCGGCCGGGCTGGAGCTGGAGGGACACACGGTCGGCCCGCTTAACGATTTCCTGGTTATCGAAGAGGTTCGAGACTTTCGCGCGGACCTCGTAGCGCGGACCGCCCTGGGTGCGGCGAATCCGGTAGCGCGAGCTCAAATCAAAGCGCCAGGAGCCGGGCATCGTCCAATCGGGGGCATTGGCTTCCCCGAGGTCCCCGCCGCCCAGCGAGCGAATGATCTGGGGTTGAATGGGGCGACTGCCAATATAGATGGTGCCGAGCATGAAATCGAGTGTTTCGCGCTGGCGCAGATTCACCGTGTAGCGGGCAAAGGACGTAATGTGGTGGGAGGGAACGGCGTAAACGCGGGAGTTATCGGCCTCATCGCGGGCATCGGTGTAAGCGTAGCCACCATACCAGCGGAAGTTGTCCGTGAGGCGCGCATTGAGGCTGAACTCCATCCCGCGTGAGCGAATACCGTCGATGAGGATAAAGCGATCCTCGCCTTCGTCCGCGTCGGGATCACTAATAGCAACATTCTGCTGTTTGATCTCGTAGAAAGAAAACATCCCCTGGATCGTTCCTTCGCGCAGGGCGAAGCGCAGGCCGAACTCCTTCTGGTTACCCTCTTCCGGGGGCAAGGGCTCGCCATCGGGCTGACGCCGGAACTCGGGAATGAAGGAGCTGTTGGCATTGGCGTAAAAGGTGAGCGACTGATCGCGCCGGATGTGATAAACGGTTCCAAAGGAGTAAGTCGTGGCGTGCGCCACCGCCTCGCGGTCGTTTGTCTGCGTCCGGTTGTCAAAGCGGCGGTCGAAGGTGCGCGTGCGGCGGGCACCCCCGGTGAGGAAGAAGCGGTCCTTGTCAAAGGAGAGCATATCGGCGATGTAGAACTCGCGGTTGATCGTGAGGTCCGTGGTGTCGCGATTTACCCGCAGGGTCGGGCGCTGCCCTTCCGTGGTGGAGAGGCCCACATCGAGTTCTTCCCGCGGCGGAACCGCTGGCGACAGGGCCGGATTGATCACATTGATGGGCGGGATCATATTCGGGTTGAAGCCGGCCAGGCGCACGTCGGTGAGGAACTCCGCCAGGGTCAGATCGGGGTAGACGTTAAAGCGATTACCCACATTGCCCCCGGGGTTGAGGAGGTCGTGCCCGCGGTTGACGACCACCGGCGAAGTGATGCCGCCGCGGTTGTAGCCGCTTTCGCGGTTGATGACCTCGGCATCGGACTGGTCCCAACTGAAGCCCGCGAGGATCCGGTGCCGCGCGGGACCGGTATCAAAGGTGACGACAAGTTCGTTACGCGAGCGGTAGTTGACCACATCCTGCTCGCGGATGCGCCAGCGCCGGGGCATGAGGACGGCGTCCTGGAGAAAGGTGAGCGAACCCTGGTCGGGCTGGGTCTCGTTGTAATATTGGTCCTTTGTGTCGCGGGCGGCCTGCACCCGCAGGGCGATGTTGCGGTTGAAGGCATGCTGAAAATCGATCATGGAGAACCCGCGCTTCCACCGGCGGATGTCATCGGGTGAAGCGTAGCCTTGCCGGTTCCTCCCGTAGGAGAGGAAGGTGCCGTCCGGCAGAGTAAAGCCCCGGAAGTCCCCGAGCATCATCGGTTGCCGCCAGACCGCTCCCTGATCCGTCTCCTCGACATAAACGGTCTCAACAGTCAGGCGCGTGCGGTCGGTGATCTGCCAGCGCAGAGATCCACCGAAGGCCTTTTCATCGTGCGAAATCCGTCGGTAGTATTCGCCGTCGTCGTAGACCCCGGTGATGCGGTAGAAGAACTTCGAATTGCCGATGGGGCCGCCATGATCGATCTCGAAGCGAAGCGAATCCTGCGGCCCATAACCGGCGCGCAGCATCGTGTGCGGGCGCTCCAGGGGCCGCTTGGTCACGCGGTTAACTGTGGCCGCATACCCACCCTGGCCAAAGAGCACAGCGGCCGGCCCACGCAGAACCTCGACGCGCTCAACATTGGCCACGGAGACCTTCCCGATGCTCTCCTGCTGGAGAAAGCCGTTCATGAACTTCGTGTTTGCATTGGCAAATCCGCGAATAACCCAGTTGTCGTTGTTCGACTCCGGGATAAAGCCGGGCACGTATTCGAGCACGTCCTCCGTCGAGCGGGCCATGACATCCTCGATGAACTCCTGGTTGAGGATCGTCACGCTCATGGGGATGTCGGAGATGGGCATGGCCATGCGCGTGACCTCGGACGCGTGCGTCGAGTGGTAGCCTGCATCCTCATCCGTCCTCACTTCAAACGGATCGAGTTCGTAAACATCGTCGTCGTCGTCACGCTGGCCAAGGACAAGGGAAAAGGGAAGAAACCAGGCTAGGACGGAGAGAGAAACACCTTTAAAACGATGGGGCAATTTGGTGAGGGTCATGAACGGCTGTAGTGTGGGGTTTGAAAAGGATGAAAGACCGTCGGGCCCGCATCCTCAAATCATGGCAAATTAAGCCCGCAGGATGAAGGGAAGCACATCCCGAACAACTGGACAAAATGATTGACCAGCTTCTGCGGAAGGCGGGGACCCATCCGGGGTCCGCGATGAAACTGCTGACCCGGGAAGGGCAGATCAAACCAACCGGAACCGGAAGGGTTGGGTCAGAAGCGGATACGGAAATCGATCTGGTAGGTCCGGCCTTCCGTCAATTGGACACCCACCCGGTCGGCCCGCCGGACGATCTCCTGATTGTCGAAGACGTTTCTCACCCGCGCCCGGACCTCGTAGCGCGGTCCGCCCGACCTGGGACGGAAGCGGTAGCGCGTGCTCAGATCGATGCGCCAGGCACCCGGCATCGTCCAGTCGGGAGCATTGGCTTCACCGATTTCGCCACCGCCGAGCGAGCGAATGATCTGGGGTTGGATGGGACGGCTGCCGATGTAGATGGTGCCGAGCATGAAATCGAGCGTTTCGCGCTGGCGTAAGTTTACCGTGTAACGGGCGAAAGACGTGATGTGGTGATAAGGCACCGCGTAAACACGCGAATTGTCGGATGTATCGCGGGCGTCGGTGTAAGCGTAGCCCCCATACATGCGAAAGTTGTCCGTGAAGCGGGCATTGAGGCTGAACTCCATCCCGCGCGAGCGAATGCCGTCGATGAGGACAAAGAAACGATCCCCATCGTCTTCATCCCAATCCGGATCGTTGATGGCCACATTCTGTTGCCGGATTTCATAGAAGGAGAACATCCCCTGAACCAATCCCTCGCGCATGGAAAAACGCAGGCCAAACTCCTTCTGGTTGCCCTCTTCCGGTGGCAGAGGCGTGTTGTCGGGCTGGCGCCGAAACTCCGGAACAAAAGAGCTGTTGGCGTTGGCATAAAAGGTGAGCGACTGATCGCGCCGGATGTGATAGACGGTGCCAAAGGAGAAAGTTGTGGCGTAGGCAAAGGCCTCGCGGTCATTCGTCTGCGTCCGGTTGTCGAAACGGCGGTCGAAGCTCCGCGTGCGGCGCGCTCCCCCGGTGATGAAGAAGCGGTCCTGGTTAAACGAAATCATATCGGCAACGTAAAACTCCCGGTTGATTGCGAGGTCCTGGCTGTCGCGGTCAACCCGCAGGGTGGGTCGCAGCCCTTCGGTGGTCGAGAGGCCGACTTCGACATTCTCACTCGGTGTAACCGGGGGCGACAGGGCCGGATTGATGACGTTGACCGGCGGAACCATATTCGGGTTGAAGCCGGCAAGGCGAACATCGTTAAGAAACTCCGCCAGGGTCAGATTCGGGTAGACGTTAAAACGATTGCCCACATTGGCTCCGGGGTTGAGCAGATCATGCCCGCGGTTGACAACAACCGGCGAGGTAATGCCACCCCGGTTATATCCACTGTGACGATTAATGACTTCGGCGTCGGACTGGTCCCAGCTGAAACCGGCGAGGATCCGGTGCCGCGCGGGACCGGTGTCAAACGTAATGACAAGTTCATTGCGCGAGCGGTAGTTGACCACATCCTGCTCACGGATGCGCCAGCGCCGGGGCAGCAGAACGGCATCCTGGAGGATGGTGAGCGAGCCCGTGTCCGTTTCGGTTTCGTTGTAATATTGGTCCTTTGTGTCGCGCGCGACCTGCACCCGCAGGGCGATGTTGCGGTTAAAGGCATGCTGGAAATCAAGCATGGAGAAACCGCGCTTCCATTGACGAATGTCGTCAGGCACCGCGTAGTTCTGGCGATTTCGACCGTAGGAAACGAAGGTGCCATCCGGCAGGGTGAAACCGCGGAATTCCCCGAGCATCATGGGTTGCCGCCAAACGCCCCCCGCATCTGTTTCCTCCACATAAACGGTCTCGAAGGTAAGGCGCGTGCGGTCGGTGATCTGCCAGCGTAACGACCCGCCGAAAGCCTTTTCGTCGTGCGAAACCCGCCGGTAATATTCGCCATCGTCGTAATTCCCGGTGATGCGGTAGAAGAACTTCGACTTGCCGATGGGACCGCCATGGTCGACTTCGAAGCGCAGCGAATCCTGCGGCCCATAACCGGCGCGCAGCATCGTGTGCGGGCGCTCGAGGGGCCGCTTGGTCACACGGTTGACCGAGGCCGCATACCCGCCCTGGCCGAAGAGCACGGCGGCGGGACCGCGAAGGACCTCGACGCGCTCAACGTTGGCCACCGAAACCTTCCCGAGGCTCGACTGCTGGAGAAAGCCGTTCATGAACTTCGTATTCGCATTGGCAAATCCGCGAATGGCCCAGTTATCGTTGTTCGACTCCGGAATGAAACCGGGCACGTATTCCAGCACATCCTCCGTCGAGCGGGCCATGACATCCTCGATGAACTCCTGGTTGAGGATGGTCACACTCATGGGAATGTCGGAAATGGGCATGGCCATGCGCGTGACCTCGGAAGCGTGCGTCGAGTGGTAGCCCGCATCCTCATCCGTCCTCACTTCAAACGGATCGAGTTCGTAAACGTCTTCGTCGCCACCCTGACCGAGGACAAGGGAAAAGGGAAGGATGCAGGCGAGGGCGGAAAGAAAGGCACCTCGGCGGAAAAAATGGGGTATTCTTGGCATGGTTTTGGGTAGATCTAAGGAGGGTTTGAAGAACAGGGGCAGGAAGGCCCCATCTGACGCGGCCTGAATAATAAGGCCAGAAGGGAAAAGGAAGGAAACCCCGAACAACTGGTTAAAACGACTAACCAGACTTGGCGGAAGAGGAATCCTCTTTCGGGAGAAGGGTGTGAATGGTCAACCCGGTGAGATCGAGCCCACGGGCGGGAATGAGGAGGCTCACAACATACCCGACGACGAAGCAGGTGATCATGCCAATGGCCCCGAAAAGGAAAAAGCTGATGTCGGCCTGGGTGCGCACGAGGCCAAGGACGATGATGGAAGCAAAAGCCCCCGTGAGGGCACCATAGCCGTGAGCCCGGCGGGTAAAGATACCGAGGGCAAAGAGCCCGCCCAAGCCGCCGCCCGTAAGCCCGATGACAACGATGAAAGCGTCCCAGAGGGAAGCGATTTCCATGGAGGCCATGATACAGGCCACGCCGGTGACAAAAACCCCGACGATGAGGATAAGGCCCTTGGCCATGGAAAGATTGCGCTTATCGGCGACGACCCGTCCCCGCCGGATGAGCGGCTGGAGATCCGTCATCCATACGGCGGCGACGCTGTTGAGGCTGCTCGAAAGAGTGGATTGGGAGGCGGCCATGATGGCCGCGATGACGAGGCCGGCGATGCCTGCGGGAAGCTCATTAACAATAAAGAGCGGAAGGATCTGATCGTTTGCGATACCCGTCGACAAGCGCTCCGGCTGTGACTTGTAGAAGACGTAGAGGGCCGTCCCCAGAGTGAAGAAAATGGCCGTGCCGGGCAGGGCGAGAAGGGCGTTTGTCCAGATGGAGCGGCGCGCCTTGCCGATGTCGGCCGTGGTCATATAGCGCTGCACCACATCCTGGCTGGCGGTGTAGGAAATGAGGTTCTGAAAGAAGCTCCCGAAAAAGATCACGGCGACGGAGGCGATGGCCATATCGGTGCTGAACCAGACGGTGTTTTCGAAAAACTTCTGGTCGGTGGTGGCCATTTCAAAGATCGCGGGCAGGCCCCCGTTGACCGACATGAGCACGATGAAGAGGCTGATCAAGGCCCCGCCGAGAAGAACGAAGGTCTGCACGACATCGGTCCAGACGACTGCTTCGATGCCCCCGATCATGGTGTAGATGATGCAGAGCGTGGCCGTGAGGAGAATGCAGGTGTAGACGTCGAGCGTGCTGACGGTGGCGAGGGCAATGGCCGGCAGGTAAAGGACAATGGCCATGCGCCCGATCTGCAGGAGGATGAAGGAGACACTTCCGAAAACGCGCACGGCGGTGTTGAAGCGACGCTGGAGGTATTCGTAAGCCGAGGTAACGTCGAGTCGACGGAAGAAGGGCAGGTAAAGACCGATGACGACGGGGGCCACGGCGAGGATGGCGACATTGGCAAAGAAGTAGGACCAATCATCCGTGAAGGCTTTCGCGGGGATGGCCATGAAAGTGATGGCGCTGAGCATGGTGGCATAGATGCTCAAGCCCACGGCCCACCAGGGCAGGCTTTGGCTGCCGCGGAAAAAGCGTTCCGTGCTCCGTTCTTTACGCGAGAAATAGAAACCGATGCCGAGCATGGCAAGGAGGTAGATGACGAGCACTGTCATGTTGAGCGTGCCCACCTCGGATCGCCCGCCATCCGTTTTCGCGGCGATCACGCGGGGCGTGCGCACGCCCGGACGGCCTTCGCCACCGGGAATGACCCACATCCCTTCCCAGGCGACGACGGGAATGGTGACGGGGGGCCAGAGGCCGGAATTGGGATCGTTCGCCGGGTCGGGGCCGGGATCGCGCGGCATTTTGCCCGCCGTGGTCCAGGTGTTGGTGACGACGTGGTAGGCCCAGATGTCGTCGGGGAAGCCGGGGTGGTCGTCTTTCAGGCGCAAAAGCTCAGCGGCCAAAGCGCCATCATCACCGCCAAGAACGAGCAGGTGATTCGTCCCTGCCGGAGGCGCGGGACTGGGCGAAGCGGTCAGGGCAACAGGCATGTCGGCGAGGCGTTCCCAGCCCGAGCGGGGGGAAAAGCGCCAGGCTTCATGAAGGTATTCGCGCACAAGGCCGCCGGTAGCCGGGTCGTCGAGGAGGTCCACGCCACCGAAGATATACAGGTGCCCGCGGAGAGCGCCAGCGGTCGCGAGCATGCGGGGCCGCCCGGGAAGCGGGGGCAGTTCGACCCATCCGCCGGCGCGGTTGCTCAGATCCAGACCCCACAAGCGGTTCTCCGGTTTGGCAGTGGGGCTGGCAATCCCCCCGAAAACATAGACCCAGGATCCGACCTGCACCCCACTGGCATTGGCAAGGGGCAGAGGAAGGGAAGCGAGGGGCTCATGGGCAAGTTCGCCCGCCTCCATACGGAGGAGGTAAACATCGCTCACGTGTCCGCCCGGGCCACTCCCGCCGACGCAGAGGAGGCCCTCGGGGAGGGTTATGGAGACGCCGTAGGCGATCGGCGCCGGCAGGGTCCCGCCGACCCGCCATTCACCCCCGGGGTGGTCGAGAACAAAAGCCCGGTCATGCCAGGTGCGCGTGCCCCCGGCCCATGGGCGGGCATCGGGGAAATTGGCCCCCCCGGCGACAACAAGGGCACCGTCGACGACCCCGGCAAAAGGAGCGGCAAAGCCGACCGGATCCGGAATAACGGGCAGTTCCTGCCAATGAAAAACTTCGCCCAGGCCCGATCCGAGAAGAGCACTTCCGGCAATGATCTGGGCGAGGGCGATACGGAGGTAGTGAAATAGGGGCATCGTTTAAACTTTGAGGGGCTCAGTGAGTTTCAGGCGCTCTTCGATGAAACCCGCAAGCCGACTCTCCAAAATCGTGATTTGCTCAGCCGTAAGGGGGTTAACGGGCAGGCGCGTGGGACCGCAGTCGACCCCCACCTTCGTCATGAGCCACTTGAAGGCGGCGAGCGGGTGCCAGGGGCCCTTCACAACCGTGTCGATCATGCGCACGGCTTCGGCCTGGAGGGCCTCCGCGCGGGTGTTGTCACCCTCGTTAAAGGCACGGATCAATTCCAGGTAAAGGGGGGCGGCGAAATTGTAGGTGCTGCCGACGGCGGCGGTGGCCCCGACGCGCAGGGCGGAAAGGAGGATTTCGTCCCGCCCGAAAAAGAGATCATAATCCTCACCGGCCCATCCGCGGCATTTTTGGAAATCTTCGATGTCCTCGAAGGTGAATTTGATCCCGGCAAAATTTGGAATGGCGGCGGCAGCGGCGGGAACGAGTTCGGCCATCGGCAAGTGAACACCGCTCATCGACGGAATGTGGTAAAAATAGAAGGGCAGCTCCGGAGCGGCCGCCGCCACCTCCTTGCAGCAACGAACAACTTCCTCCACCCCGGAAGGCTTAAAGAAGAAGGGCGGCATCATGGCAATGGCATGGGCTCCGCTGGCGGCGGCGTGCGCCGACAGTCTGCGGGACTCCTTGATGGAATTGTGCCCCACATGCACAATCAAGCGCATGCTTTTCGGCAGCGCTGCGGCCCAGGCCGCGGCCACACTCATGCGCTCGTCAATGCTAAGGGAGTAGCCTTCTCCGGTCGTGCCGCAGACAAAGACGCCCGCGACACCATCGTTCGACAGGTGGTTCGCATACGGGGCGATCTTGGCGAGATCAACACTGCCGTCGGCGTGAAAGGGGGTAAAAGGGGCCGCAACGAGCCCGCGGATTCGGTTCTGGTTCATGGATTGCTTGCTGTTTCTGAAAAATGGTTGCCGGGAGACCTTGGGGATAAGCCCGCAATCGGCGGCCGTTGTATCGAATGATTGAGAAGTTAAACCGTCTTCACCCCTTGGGAAGCAAGGGCCACAAGGTGGTCAAATGAACGCACCAGTTGCCCGGTCCGCTGGATGGAAGAAAGGGGCCGTTGAGGAGGCATTCGAGGAGGCCTCAGGGTTGCACCGAAGCCTCCTTTGGAGCGGCGAGAAACTCGCGCCGAGAGGTCTCCCATTGGCCGTAGAAGGCCCAATGATCCGACATGCGCGGAATGCGGCGGTAGCGCCCGAGAACCCAGTGCCCTTTGCCGTCCCGCACGATCGGCGCATCGTCGCGGAAGGCGGCGGCGATGTCGCGGTCGAGGCTCATGAGGTTGGTCTCCTCCAGGAGCGGATCACCGGAGGCCCGACGCCAGCGCAGGAGCTCTTCCTGCAGGCGCGCAAGAATGTCCGCATAGTGCGGGTTTTCCGCGAGGTTATTAAACTCGAGGGGATCCAGGTGGAGATCGTAGAGTTCAAACTCCGGCGGCTCCTTCATGATCGCATAGGCGTTCCGCACGCGGATGGGGCCCTGCGCGATGAGAGCCTCGATGGCATCGCGATCGTCATAGATCCGGTCGAAGGTGAAGGCGTAGCCCGGATTGAAACGACCGTGGAGGAGATTGTGGATGAGTTTGTAGCGATCGTCGCGAACGGTCCGCTGGGGATTGAGGTTGTGCGGCGAATGGGTGTGGTATTCGGTGAAGAGGTATTGCCGCCAATCGACGGCTTCCCCGGCAAGGATGGGGAGCAGCGACTTTCCGGGGAGGATGGCGGGAACGTCCACACCGGCCAGCTCGAGAACCGTGGGGATCAGGTCGATGGAGGAGATCAATTCGGTCCGCCGTTGCCCCTGGACGATGCGGTCAGCCCCGTGAATGATCATCGGAACACGCGTTCCGCCCTCGTAAACGGTGCGCTTGCCCCGCAGTTTATCCGACCCGTGGTCAGAGAGGAAAATGATAATCGTGTTTTCATAATGCCCCATGGCCTTCAAGCCCTCGAGGATGATGCCGATCCCGGCGTCGAGGCGCTCGATGGAGTTGTAGTAATTGGCCGCCTTCTCCAACTGAAGGGCGTCGGAGAAGCCGATCTGGGGAAGAATATCGACTTCGCCCGGCTCATGCGGATCTTCCGGAAGGCCATCCGCCTGGCGGACGAAATCACCGATGTAGGGGCGGTGCACATCGGCGTAGTTGACCGACAGATAGAACGGCCCGTCACCCTCGTGCCGCTCGATGAAGCGGAGGGCCCGGCGGGCGATGGCGCGCACATCCCTTCGTTGGAAACTGTCGCCGCCGAGTGTCTCGTCGAAGGCAAAGTTGTCCTCCGGCTCAACATGGATTTTGCCCACGATGCCGGTGCGGTAGCCCGCTTCCTTGAGGGCGTTGGGGAGCAGGAGCATCTCCGGGTCGTCGTAGAGCCGGAAGCCGTGGGTCGCGAGCCCGATCTGCCCGTTCTGGTGGGGATAAAGGCCGGTGAAAAGAGTGGCGCGGGAGGGACTGCAACCGGCCTGCGTGACGTAGGCCCGCTCAAAAAGAACCCCTTCCGCCCCGAGGCGATCGAGCACCGGCGTGCGGGCGAAGGGATCGCCGTAAATGCCCAGTTCAGGCCCATGGTCCTCCGAAACGAGGAAGAGGATGTTGGGTCGCGAGCCAGCCGCAAAGGGAGCCGTCTCCCCCTCTGCGGCCACCGTGTGAAGCGCCGGCACCCCGCTGAGAAGGCACAGGCCGGCCAACCAGGAAGGCGCACAAAAATTCGCTTTTCTTTTCGAGGGTGTCGTTGGTGGGTTTGTCGTTTTGTTCATAAAAGGTGGATTAAAAAAACAACCCCGCGCGGGCAGATCTCCCGCGCGGGGTCTAGGCCGGTGTGTGTTATCTATGACCGAAGCTATCCATCAAAAGTCCGCCTCCGTTCAAATCCAAAAAGTCGTTGATATCGGCACCGTCGAGGAGCCAGGTGAGGTTGAAGACGGCGATCTGCGCAGCCGTGTTGCGGGCCTCGGGGCCCCCGTCGTAGTTGAGGAAGATGCGCCCTTCGCTGACCGTGCCCTTGCGCCCCACCCCGAGGTTGGAATAGGCCGCCGGACCGGCGAAGACGGAGCGCTTGAGGGGCCAGGTATCGCCCCCGTCGAAGCTCACCCACACGGTGATGTTTTCCCGCTCGCGCGTGCGCGTGCCCCCGAGCCCGGACGAGGGTGGCTCGCCCCGATCCGTATCCAGATTGCTGTAGAGGAGAATATCGTGATCGTCCAGAGGCAGGCGGATGAGCCCGCCCATATTGCCATAGGAGGTACCCCGTGGCCCGTCGGGCAGGACGGGATCACGGTAGGGCTCCACCCAGGTCACACCCCCGTCGTAGCTCGTGGCGATATAGCGGTTGCCGTTGCTCATGTGCTCGCGGGAATTGTAAAGCAGGCGACCGTCCCGCAGCTCGACAATGGCGGCCTCGCCGGTTCCGAAAACGGGGAAGGGATGGCTCGTCTGCCAGGTCTGGCCCCCGTCGTCGCTGTAAATCGCGGAGCTGTAGTTGTAGCCGCGGAATTCAATGTCGTTACCCCCCACTCCCTGGACACGCGTGGGCATGACCAGACGCCCGGCATACTGCCCGTAGCGGAGCGTGATCCCCGCCTGCATAGAGGAGTAACTCGTCGGGCGAAAGCCGAGGCGGTCGCGGACAGGATCATGGCTCGTGGTGCCGGACCAGGAGTTGCCGTTGTTTGTTCCGGTGGATTTTACATGCGAACTTGCGTTGACGAGAATGATGTTGCCGTTGCTTTCATCGAGCACGGCGTTGCTGAAGCGGGCCGCCCCGGAGGCAGTGCCGGTCGTCCACGACATACCGCCGTCGGTGCTGCGCTTGTATTCACTTGAGGCTCCCCCTTTGATAACGAGCACATCACCGTTGAAGGTGGTGACGATGCTGCGCCCGCCGGTTTCGCCACTCCAGAGTTCCGTCGTGTGGAAGAAGGCGGGGCCCAGAAAGTCGTCCAACGAAGCGGTGGCCAGAGCCGGCCCGAGGAAAGTCAGGCTGAGGACGAGGTGAAGGCGGGTGCGCGCGGCCGGAAACAACTTTAGGTAATGCGGGGTATTGGATTTCATCCGGAGATAAGGAGACTTCCTAAAAGACTTGATCAGCCGGGCCCTGTCGAAGCACGGAGACTGGTAAGGTTCCATCACCACCTTCCGCCACCGCGCCGCACGCCATGGCTCCCGATGGACCCGGCAATCAATCGATAAAGTCGTTGATGTCGGCGCCGTCGAGGAGCCAGGTGAGGTTGAAGACGGCGATCTGCGCGGCGGTATTGCGACCGTCAGGCCCCCCGTCGTAATTGAGGAAGATGTGCCCTTCGCTGGCCGTGCCTTTGCGCCCCACCCCAAGGTTGGAATAGGCCGCCGGCCCGGCGAAGACGGAGCGCTTGAGCGGCCAGGTATCCCCCCCGTCGAAGCTCACCCAGACGGTCATGTTCTCCCGCGTCCGCGTGTGGGTGCCGCCGATCCGGGAGTCCAACTCGCCGGCATCCGTGTCCACATTGCTGTAGAGGAGAATATCGTAATCATCCAGGGGGAGGCGGATGAGACCGCCCATGTTGCCGTAGGAAGTGCCGCGGGGCCCGTCGGGCAGAACAGGGTCACGGTAGGGATCCACCCAGGTTACGCCCCCATCGTAGCTTGTGGCGATATAGCGGTTGCCGATGCTCATGTGCTCGCGCGAGTTGTAGAGCAGGCGCCCGTCCCGCAGCTCAACAATGGCCGCCTCACCGGTTCCGAAAACGGGGAAGGGATGGCTCGTCTGCCAGGTCTGGCCGCCATCATCGCTGTAGACGGCGGAGCTGTAGTGGTAGCCACGGCGGTCGAGATCGTTCCCCCCTGGCTGAACGCGCGTGGGCACGACGAGGCGCCCCGCATGCGCGCCATACCGCAGCGTAATGCCGGCCTGCATGGAGGAAAAGGTCGAGGGACGATAGCCGAAGCGGTCCGGCGAAGGACGGAACTCCACCGAACTCGTCCACGTCACTCCGTTGTTCGTGCTCCGCGAAATGCGGTGATTGGCCGAGTTCATAACGAATATCTGGCCGTTCGTCTCATTGAGCACGGCGTTGCTGAAGCGGGCGGCGTCGCCGGAGGCGTTCGCCGTGCTCCACGTCAAACCTCCGTTGGTGCTGCGCTTGTATTCGCTCGAAGCCCCCCCCTTGATCACAAGGACGTCCCCGTTGAATGCGGCGACAATGCTGCGCCCACCGGTTTCACCGCTCCAGAGCTCCGTCGTGTGGAAGAAGGCGGGGCCCAGAAAGTCCTCAAGGGCCGCCGGAAGGACGGGGGCCAGCCAGAGGAAGGTCAAAAGAAGAAGGCCCAGGCGGGGTGCCGTCGGTAGCAAGGCGGAAAGGGGGCGGAAATTCATGATGGAGGGGGAGAACGGGTTTAAACCAATGAAGACGCGGGTGCAACAGATCCACTGTTGCCGGCGTCACCACCAAACAAACGACCTCCTTTCAAGCAGAGAGCAAAAGGTCCCGGCAACTGCCGAGAACTGGTAAATCCTCCTGACCAACGGAAGCTCCCTCCCCTCCTCCGCCTTCAGGGATCCGGGGAGCTGGTCAAAGAAGTGTGCCAGTAACGAGAACTGGGCAGGGGGTGCCGCTTGCGTGTCGAATTGGACACATGACAAAAATTGTTGTCCTTGACGGCCAACCCCTCAACCCCGGCGACCTGCACTGGACGGAGGTGGAGGCGATGGGAGAAACCACCATTTACGAGCGCACGGCGCGCGAGGATATCGTGCCGCGGGCCGATGGGGCGGACTGTGTCTTCACCAACAAGACGCCCCTTGACCGGACCACCCTTGAGGCGCTCTCCTGCCTGCGCTTCATCGGCGTCCTTGCCACCGGTTACAACATCGTCGATGTCGCGGCGGCCAAAGAGCGCGGCATCGTCGTGACCAATGTGCCCGCCTACGGGACGGCGTCGGTGGCCCAACACGTTTTTGCCCTTTTGCTGGAGTTGACCCAGCAGGTCGGGCACCACGCGGAAACCGTTCGCTCCGGACGATGGATGGAATCCCTCGACTTCTGTTACTGGGATCACCCCCTCATTGAGCTGGAGGGGCTGACGATGGGAATTGTCGGTTTCGGAAGCATTGGAAAGGCCGTTGCCCGCCTGGCTCAGGTCTTTGGCATGAACGTCCTCATCCACAGCCGCCGCCCGCCGCCAGAGCTTCCGGCCGACATCCGTTGGGTCGACGTGGATACGCTCTTCCGCGAGAGCGATGTCGTCTCCCTGCACTGCCCCCTCACGCCCGAAACGGAGGGACTGGTCAACGCCGCGCGCCTCGCCACGATGAAGCCGGGTGCCTTCATCATCAACACGGGCCGGGGCCCGCTCGTCGTTGAAGCGGACCTCGCCGAGGCCCTCAACTCCGGGCGGATCGCCGGCGCCGGGCTGGACGTGCTCTCCGTCGAGCCGCCGAAAGCGGGCAACCCCCTCCTTCACGCGCGGAACTGCTTCATCACCCCCCACATCGCCTGGGCCACCCGTGCCGCCCGCGCCCGCCTCATGCGCATCGCCGCCGCCAACCTCCGCGCCTTCCTCGCCGGTGCGCCGGTCAACGTCGTGGGTTGAGGCCACTCCCTTCCCTTTTCCGCCGGAACGATGCGGTGAGTACGGTTGGAGTTCCGCATTTATGCGGTCCCGCTGCCCGCGACCATCGCCCGACCGCCGTGCCGGGACCGGCTAAAGCCGGGACTCCAACCCTTTGCACCGGCTTTCGGCGAAAAGTGAAAAACCGCCTGTAGTTGTGGCAACCAACCTCTTCGCTTGCTTTTAGAGCCTTAGAGGTTTGCCCCGTCCCCGCTGTCGCTGCTGTCTGATCCATGGAATCGATAAAACCCATGGTCGAAAATCCCGCACAAGTGCCTTTATCAACGCCGTGACGGGAGGCCGTTCCCTCAGGCGAGAATACGCAGCGGAATCCGCTTGAGCTGAATGTCCTCCTTGTTCACGGAGGTGAGCATGAGGAGGTGGTCGTCGACAACGACGGAATGCGCCTGAACTGAAGCTGCGGTGCGTTGCCCGGATGGGCGAGGTAGGTGTTGATCGCTTCCACCAAGAGCGGATCGCTCACTCCCCTCTTTCCCGCTTCGCACGGGCACCTTTGTCCGGGCGGGCGCTCTTCCCTTGAGCGGCGAAGACCTCGCTGCGGGCGGCGAGCTGGGCGTCCATGGCCGAGCGCAGTTGCGCGAGGGAATCGGCCTGGGCGCGCTGGTCGACAACATTCACGTGCTCGATGAGGAAGGCATCCATGCGCGCGACGCTCTTGCCATCGGTGTAATCATAGAGCTCCTCGGCGACGGTCTTCTTGTCGCTGAAGTTGACCCAGCGGGTGTAGCGGTGGGTGACGTTGCGAATGGAGTACCCCATGACCTCGGGCGTGCGCGGATTGCCCGGACGGGCAAACTGGCTGAGGGCAAATTCGCGTCCGGGCGCAGACGGATCGCTCAAAAGCGGCTTGAGGGTGGTGCCATCGAGGTCGCCGGGCATGGGCAGGTTGGCGAGGCCGGCGAGCGTGGGGTAGATATCGACGAGCTCGACGAGGGCCTCGGTGGGCACGCCCGGCTTCATCATTCCCGGAGCGCGGATCATGAGGGGCACGCGGTTGTCCAGTTCGAAGTTGGTTCCCTTGGCCCAGCGGCTGACCTCGCCGAGGGCAAAGCCATGGTCGCCCCAGAGGACGATAATCGTGTTCTCGGCCAAGCCCAGTTCGTCGAGTGTTTCCATGAGCCGGCCGACCTGGGCATCGATGTAGCTCACGCAGGCGTAGTAGCCGTGACGAAGGGTGCGGGCCAATTCCGGATTCACGCGCTCGTTGGCGGGCACGTCGCTGTAGCCGCCGAGTTCGCGGTGCGGACGATAGGCCAGATCCGGAGCGCCCTGCACGCGCCGGGGCTGTCGCTCAAGCTCGAAGACCGCCGGGTCATAGAGGTCCCAATAGCGCTTGGGGGCGTTGAAGGGCAGGTGCGGCTTGAAGAACCCGACGGCGAGGAAAAAGGGCGTGCCGTTCTCCTTGTAATCCTTCAGGGCGGCGACCGCGAGATTGGTCACCTTTCCATCGGGATAGCCGTCGTCGGGCACATCCGCGGCCTCAAAAGCGGGGCCTTTCCCCCGTCCGGAATGGTTCACATAGTTGCGCCAGCCGTCCTGCCGCAGGATAAAGGGCACCGACCACGAGACAGGGTCCTCCTCGCGCGGATCGCCGCTGAAAATCTTGCCCATGCTCGCGGTGTGGTAGCCGTTGTTTTTGAAGAGCTGGGGGAGCGTCACAATGTCCGGCCGGGTATCACGGAAGAGATTGCGGTTGTGCCAGACGCGGATGTTGTCGGGCAGCTTTCCCGTGAGCAGGGAGGCGCGTGAGGGGCCGCAGACGGCCTGCTGCGAATAGGCCCCGAGAAAGACGCGCGAGGAATCAGCGAGCCGGTCCATGTGCGGGGTGATGGCAAGGGTATCCCCATAGACGCCGAGCGAGGGCCGGAGGTCGTCGATGGAAATGAAGAGGACGTTGGGGCGCTCCGCTTGCGCCGGGGGGGCCTCACCCTTCTCCCCGATCCCGTGGCACGCGGCCAAGGGAAGGAGAAAGAGAGAGGGAAGGATCTTTTTGAGGTTCATCGAAGGAGGGAAGAAAGGTGTGGGATGGTTCCGTTCAGGGCGGGCCTATTCTTCCCGCCGGTGCCGTTCGCGGCGCCCGAGTTTGGAGGGATCGTAGTCCGGATTGGGCTGCATCATATCCGCGCGGACCTCCTGGCGCCAGGCGTTCATTTCATGGAGAAGGGAGCGGGCGATTTCCGGCTTGGCCTCGTAGAGGTTGTTTGTTTCGCCAATATCCTCGGCGAGGTTGTAGAGCTCGAAACCGGGCGGATCGAAGGTCTCGATGAGCTTCCAGTCACCCCGGCGGATGACGCCGGAGGGGGCGGTCTCGCGGTGGTTGTTGTAATGCGGAAAGTGCCAGAAGAGGGACTTGCGATTGAGGGTTCCGCTCCCGTCGAGAAGCGGGGTGAGGTCGAGGCCGTCGAGGTGCTGGCTGGGGCGGAGGGGCTGGCCGGCCATGCGAAGCATCGTCGGGTAGAGGTCCATGCTCGTGACGGGTTCGGAAACGACCCGACCCGGCTCGGCCACACCGGGCCAGCGGACAATGAGGGGCACGCGGATGCCGCCTTCCCAATAGGTGCCCTTGTGCCCGCGCAGGGGGGCATGGTTGGTGAAGCGCCAGTGGCCCCCGTTGTCGGAGTAGAAAATGACCACCGTGTTTTCATCCAGCTTCAACTCGCGCAGCGTTTCCATGATGCGGCCGACGCTCTCGTCGAGGCTTTCGACCATGGCCGCGTAGGTTGGATCGCCCTGGCGTTCGCGCCGCGGAACGGCCTCATACTTGGCCACCATCTCGGGCTTGGCCTCGATCGGAGTATGCGGCGCGTAGTGCGGGAGGTAGAGGAAGAAGGGACGGTCCTTGTTCTCGCGGATAAACTGGATGGCCTCGTCGGTCAGGCGGTCGGTCAGGTATTCGCCCTCTTCGCCGTCTTCAAAGACGACCCACTGCGAAGTGAGTTCGGTCGTGGGGATGCGCCAGTTGCCTTGGTAGGGATAAAAATAGCTCCCGGGCGCGCCATGGGCAGAGCCGCCCCGGTTGATGTCGAACCCGTGGTGCTCCGGCATGGAGAAAGGCGGGCCCCCGAGGTGCCACTTGCCAATGCTCGCATTGCGGTAGCCGGTCTCGCGCAGGGCTTCGGCGATGGTGATCTCCTCCAGCGGGAGGTCGCGCAGGAAGCGCCCCTCGCGCATGGGCGAATGGACATTCCAGCGGCCGTCGGGCGTCCAGTTGGTCATGAGGATGCGCGCCGGGTATTTGCCCGTCATGATGGCCGCGCGCGTGGGCGTGCAGACCGCGCAGGCGGCATAGGCGTCGGTGAAGCGCACGCCTTCCCGCGCCAGCTGGTCGATCGCGGGGGTCTGGTAAAACGTGCTGCCGTAGGCCCCCACGTCCATCCACCCGAGGTCGTCGGCGAGAATGAGAACAATATTTTGCGGCGTGGAAGCGTGGGCACCGGCGAGGCCGGCAAAGGTCGCGGCACAGAGGCCAAGGAGTTTTCGGGTCATGGGTATAGGGTCTTCGAAGGGTTAACGGTTTGAGCGTTGGGGGAAGAAGTATTCGGGGTAGCGCCATTCCTGGTCGCGGGCGCGCTGCCGGTTGGTCATCGGACCGACTTCGTTGCGAAACTGTTCGAGGATCACGGGATCGAGGAGCGGGTCCTTGATGGCGCGGCGTTTCTCGAGGAGAGCGGCCTGCAGGCGGGCAAAGACGGCGGCGTGCGCCGGATCCTCGGCGAGGTTGAAAAACTCGTTCGGATCCTCCTGCAAATCGTAGAGTTCGAAAGGCGGCGGAATGCGGATGCGCTCGTAGGTCGCCCGCACATGCGGCGCAGCGGCGGCGGCCGCCGCCGGAACGGAATCAAACTCCTCCATGTTGTCGACGAAGGCAGGGTTCACAACCCCGGGGATGAGGTTGTGGATGAGCTTGAAGCGATCATCGCGAATAGCCCGCTGGGGATTTAGGTTCTTCCCCCCGCCGTGGGCGTGGAATTCGGTGTAGAGGTATTCGCGCCAGACCTCGGGCCCTCCCGCGAAGATGGGAAGGAGGGATTTTCCGGGCAGCCCCGCAACGGGTGCGGCCCCGGACAGATCAAGGAAAGTGGGGAACAGATCGACCATGGAAACCAGCTCCCGCGACACCGAACCGGGATCCACCTGTCCGGGCCAGCGCACGATAAAGGGCACGTGCACCCCACCCTCGTAAACCGTTCGCTTGCCGCGGATGAGGTCCGGGCCGTGGTCGCTGACAAAGAGCACGATGGTATTCTCCGCCTTGCCCGAGGCTTCGAGCTGGGCAAGCAAATCGCCCACGAGCGTATCGAGGCGCATGATGGAATTGTAGTGGTTGGCCAGCGTCTCGCGCAGCTGCGGTGTATCCACCCCGAAATACGGCAGCGGCTCGATATCCTCCGGATTGAGGGGCTCCGGCGGCAGGCCGTCGACCTGTCGCTGCCAGGGGCTGTGTGCATCGGGGTAATTCACGACAAGGAAGAACGGTTCCTCCCCCCGACGCATGAAACGGCCGGCAAAGCGCGCGTAGTCCGGGAGATCGCGGCGGGCAAAGTTGCCCCGCGAAATTTCCGCAAAATCAAAGGGAAAGGCTTCCGCCGGATTGATGTGCAACTTGCCAATGATGCCGGTACGGTAGCCCGCCGCCTTGAGGCTGCGGGGAATGTTGGGCGTATTCGCACTGTACATCCGGAAGCCCCAGGTGGCGAGGGCGATCTGCCCGTTTTGAGAGGGATACAGGCCCGTGTGAATACTCGCCCGCGAGGGACTGCACCCGGCCTGCGTGACATAGGCGCGGTCGAAGCGCATGCCATCCGCCGCCAGGCGGTCGAGCACAGGCGTGCGCACAAAGGGATCGCCGTAGCAGCCCAGTTCGGGTCCGTGGTCCTCCGAAACGATGAGGAGGATGTTCGGACGCACCGCCAACGTGGCCGGCACCGTGGAGGAGGCCGGACCGGCGGCGGGATCGCTCGCGCAGCCGGAAAGGGCGACAGCCGCAAGGGCGGCGGGGAGAAGGCTTTTTTTCATCGGGTTGAAGGAGGGGGCGGAAGGAAAGGGCGTTGGGTTTAACCCCGAAGGTACGGGTTCGGTTTTTCCGCAGGGGCTCCTTCCGGTCAACCGCCTCAAAGTGGTCAGGTGTCTTTACCGGTTTCGCAGGGCGTTCTCTATAGGCCGCTGAAAATCACCTCTGGCCGGTAGCCCGGGCAGTCGATCAGCCCAAGAGCGGACGGATGTTGAACTGCGAGGAACCCGGCTCATCGAGCGCACCCGTCTTGCGAAAGTGGGCGTGGGCTTCCTCGAAGGAGCCTAAAGGCATACGGCTGTTGAAATCGATCAGCTTGTGCACAAAGGCGATGTAAGGGATCGGATTTCCATTGGATGTGAGGGCTTCGAGCACACTGAGGTAATCATTGCGCAATGAGGTGGGAATGATCAGACGGGCCAATCCGGCACTCTCAAGTTCAGCATTCATCCCAAGCCGAGAGATGCGGCCGTTTCCATCCGAGAAAGGATGCACCTCGGCGACCACGAAGAGCAGGAAGATCGCACGGAGAAGGCCCCCCGGCAGGTTTTCGGCCGCTTTCCAGCCGCGAATGAGGGTTTCCGAGACCAGTTCCGGAGCAACGAAAATACGGGAGCCCACCTCATTGTTCTTCACCTTGAAAACGCCCGGCTGAACATCCGCCCGGGAGGCCATCATTCGCGCATGGCGCCGCTTGAGTAATTCAAGCAGACCGGCCCCGTCGCCGGGAACTTCCCCGCTGATGTTTGGATCCACGATCAGGCGGTATGTCTCCATGATATCATGCGCATCCTGGGGCCGCTTCCGGGTCAGGCTCCTCGCAGCGGCTGAATCGGAGACCAGCTCCCGGGCTTCCTCAACCGTGAACCGGGTGCCCTCAATGAAATTGGAGAAATAGGATTCCCAAAAAGCACGGTTTTCCCGTTCAGAGACCGGGGGCACCGGCAAAGCCTTGAAGGATTCTGTGGCGAGGCGGGCCTGCAACTCCGCAAAGAGCCGAATCCGCTCCGGATCATAGGGATGCCCGTCCGCCCTCGATTGCGCCAGATCGGTCTTTATGCGGTAAGCGGAAGGCCTGCCTTCCATGGCGGCCACGAACGACCGGAAAGCTTCGAACTCACGGTCCCAGCCCAAGGCACTCGCCAGAGCGGAGACCTTGTTCTTGAGGTCCTCAAGCCAACCGTCTCCGCTCACCCGTAACTTGCGGTCAAACCAGGCTTCCAGCTCATCAGGTGACAGGGTCTTCGGTTCATCCTCTCCACGCGCACGGGAAATCTGGAAGTTTTCCAGAACAGCCCTTGCCTGGCCGGCCGTGTAAAGTTCGCCGTCGCCGGACGCAGAAGTGGGAATATCCCCCTCCAGCGCTTGGGGTCCCTTCCAAATACGGATTTCCAAACCGGGAAGCTTGCGGACGGGTGCCACCGTCCCCGGCAAACTGAGATGTAGTTTTCCCGCCGGTGACAGCGTTCCCTCCAACGCCGAGCGATGACTGATTACCGCATCCGGATAGAAGTGCGCCGCAATCTCCAACCGGTGACGCCGCACCACCTCCTCGTGAGCGGTCCGCAAATCATCCGTGAAGAGCTTGGGGGCCAGCTTGCGCAGCTTGCCGACCTTGACCTTGCGGGCAATCTCCACTGATCGAGCTTTATCTGAGGATCCGTAAAAGAGCGCCATGGTAGATTTCTATGGGCATAAGGAAAATATCCCCTCCCGCAAGTAGATTTCTATTCAAATAAACGGACGGCTTGTAGAAAACCATCAGATTAGATTTGGCGATCGAAAGGACCATCGGAAAGAAGTCGATCGCGAAAGGACCATCCAACAAGACGCAAAGGCGATTTCCATCGAATTAAAACCGTCATCCGTGGATTTTCATGGTTCTCCGCCCGTCCTTGGGCAATGAACCCGGGGCCCCGAAATCACCGCTTGGCGCGGGCAAGGGCCCAGAGGGCAAGCGGCGCGCAAAAGTGCGGGAAGCGCAGGAGAAGCTCCGGATAGGCGGGCATGCCGTAAGTCGTCAATCGCGCGAGGGCGGTGATGAAGCCCCAAAAGGCAAGCCATGCAAAGAGCCCGCGCCAGGAAACAAAGAGAACGAGGACGGCGACGACACCATCGAGGAGAGCGATCCCCCAGAGGAGGACCTGGATGTCGCTCTCGACCCACTCGAGCCCGAAAACCACCTCGGCCGTTCCGATAAGGTAATCCTGAAAAGCGGGGTGGCCGAAAAAGGCTTCCAGCCCGTGGGTGGCGAAGACGAGGGCGATGCCGCCGCGGAGGAGCCATTCGCAAACCGTTTCCGCACGGGCCAGTTGCGCGCGGAAGACCCACACGAGGAGAATGACGGGCAAGAGGATGCGCAGGGTCCGTGTGGGCACGCTCCACTGCGAGAAGGCATAACCACCGTTGATCGTGCCGACGACCGCTTCGATCAAAACCAGCAGTCCGGCGATGGCGGCAAGCCCGCCCCACCGTTTCGGAAGCCAGGCAACGGCGGCGAGGACGAGGAGGGTCCAGGCGAGGACACGCTCGGCGGCCCCGATCTGGGCATGGGCGACCCCGCCGTGAAAGAGCGCCCACGCTCCCATCTGCGTCCCCAATTTACCGAAGAGCCAGACCGACCAGCCAAGGGCCAGTCCACTGGTGCCCAAACGGAGCCAGAAGCCGGGGTCGCCAAGCGTCTTCCTGGCAGCGTTTGCAAAGCTCATTTGCCTACCCCGTGAACCTCCACCGGCGTGCCCGCGTAGGCGCGGTCGTGGCGCAGCGGGCGGGCAAACTCATCGAGAATTTCACCCCCGATGGAATAGGCCGTGCCGCGCAACTCTTCAAAGCCGAAGTCGAGGACATGCACATGGTGGCTGGAGAGCGCCATCCCCGGAGGCTGGAGATACCAACGGGTGGTATCGGGATTGCGCTGGGGGACCCCGAGCCCGCCGTCGCCAATGTAGACGATGCCATCGGGATGCTCGGCGTTGTTGAGGATGGGCACGGTGCGCTTGAGGGCGTGGTCGTGGGATTCGAGACCGAGGTCGATGCGATGCTCCTCAAACAGAGGGACCCAGAAGCGACGCTTGTCGGCCCCGTCGGAGAAGCCCCGCACGCTCGGCCAGGCCGGCCGGTGGTAGGAGGCCACGAGCCAGCGGCTATCGGGGCGCGCCCGTGCCAGTTCGGCGGCCAGCCAGCGGCGCTGCGATCCGCCAAGGCTGATTTCGGTGTTGAGGGTGAGAATCGTAATGCGGGGAGTGAGCCGGGTCCGGTAGTAGTAGCGCCCTTCCTGTCCCGGCCACCAGAAGACCTCCTCAAAGCCGACGTCGCGGTCGTGGTTGCCCCGCACGGGCATGGTCGGCAGGAGGCGGCCATTCTGCGTTGTCGTCAGCTCATGGTCTGTCAGCCATGGGTCGAAGAAGCGCCACTGCGCCAACTGCGTGAAATCGCCTCCGTGGATGAATCCGTAGATGTCGTCGTGGACCTCGAAGAGCGCGGCAATCTGGCGATTCACGGCCCGCCGGTCCTGGTGAAAATACGGCGTGTGCCCGGCAATGCGCGAGTCGCCCCCGAAGACCATCTTGAGCGGACGATCCTCGGCCGGCGCGGTGCGGAAATGAAATTCGCGCGAAGCTTCGCCATCGCTCACGACCATGAGGTAATAAACCGTGTCGGGCTCAAGATCGGTGAGGTGGACATGGTGAAAGTGCGAGGGACGCACGCCCATCTCGAGATCCGTCCGCGTGAGGGCGAAGGGCCCGCTCCGGGTCGGCCGGACCCGTCGGGCATAAGCCTCCGCCCGGCCCCGGCGGCGCTCGGTATCGAGGTAGAGCCAATGGGATTCGCCGGGCAGATCGGTCGTCCACGAAACCATCGCCTGGTGCTGCGGCTCCTCGATCCAGAGCACGCGCACATGGCGGGGCTCACTCGTCAGCGGACGGTCATCCCAGCCCTCGAGGAGGCTCAACTCCACGCCGCCCGCGCGATCCTTCCGCCCCTCCTCATACGGGTAGGTGTGGAGGGACATCCCGAGAACGTTTTCGCCCGCGCGGAGGAGCGCCGGATCGATATCAAAGCCCGTTTTCAACCGCATCGACGGGGCGAACAAAGCCCGTGTTTGATGATCCACGGGCCCGCGTGGCGGCATCGCCGTCGAGCGCCCGATCTCCACCCCGTTGAGGAAAAAGACGGCCCCGTCCTTGGCAACATAGTTGAGCAGCAGGCGACTGCCCGCCACCGGCGGAGCCTCGAGCGAAAAGACGTAGCGCACATAGGCCGTGTCGCCCCCCTCCCTCAGCTCCGCGCCCGGCGCCTCCTGTCCGAAGCGCCGCAGCGCTCCGCGCCTCCGTTCCAAGCGGGCCACCATGCCGGAGGATGCCGTCCATCCGGAGTCATCGAAGCCGGGCAGAGCCCAATCCGGGGGCGGGGCCTCGCCCGTATCATGGAGCCGCCCCGGGGCCGTAATGGGGAGAAGAATCTGCTCGTTCGGCAAGGGCCCGGCGGCACGCGTTTCGTCGTCCGCATCGTCCTCCGCCATCGCGAGGAGCGGTGCCCAGAGAACCAGGGCAAGAAAAGGGCCGCGAAACGTTTGCAGGGTCCAGGAGAGGAATACCCGGCGGAAAGGGAGTGGTTCTGTGGGTTTCATTCGGGGAAAAAGTAAGTCGGGTAGCGCCATTCGTGGTTGCGGACATCCCGCCGGTTCCGAACGCTCAAAACCTCTTCGCGGAACTGCTCGAGAATGGATGGATGGAGGAGCGGATCGCCCGAACGCTCGCGCAAGGCCTGCAGGGCGTGGCGAAGGCGGGCAAAGGTTTCGGCATGCGCCGGGTCTTCGGCTAGGTTGTGAAACTCGTGCGGGTCGGCCCACAGATCGTAGAGTTCGTAGGGGGGCTGGATCCGCATCCGCTCATACAACTCACGGACATGCGCGGGGGCGTCGGGGCTCATCGCCGCGCGGGCCGCCGAATCAAAGCCCCACCGCTGCCCGGGCCCGAAGTTGAACTCGAAGATGGGGTTCTCCACACCCGGAACAAGGTTCTTGATGAGCTTGTAGCGGTCGTCGCGCACGGCCCGCTGCGGATTGAAATTGTCCGCCGCCGTGTGGGTGTGGAACTCCGTGAAAAGGTATTGCCGCCAGGCCACGGGCTCCCGCCGCAGGAGCGGAACGAGGGACTTCCCCGGAAGTCCGGGCACCGGCACCGCACCCGCCAGCTCCAGAAATGTCGGCATGAGGTCGATCGACTCGACGAGCGCGCGGCTGGTCAGGCCCGCCTCCACCTCGCCAGGCCAGCGAATGATCAAGGGCACATGGGTGCCCCCCTCGAAAACCGTGCGCTTGCCCCGGATGATATCCGGGCCGTGGTCGCTGATGAAGACCACGAGGGTGTTCTCCGCCTTCCCCTGCGCCTCAAGGACGGCGAGTAGGTCGCCCACGAGGCTGTCCAGCCGCATGATCGAGTTGTAGTGATTGGCGAGGACGGCCCGCACCTCGGGCGTATCCACCCCATAGGCGGGAAAGACCACCACATCCTCCGGATCGAGGGGCTCCGGCGGCAGACCGTCCACCTGCCGCTGCCAGGGGAAATGGGCGTCGGGATAATTGACCGCGAGAAAGAAAGGCTCCTCGCCCGCGCCGATGAACGCCGCCGCGTGCCGGGCGTAACCGGCCAGGTCCTTGCGGTCGAAGTTGCCGCTCGGCATGGCCCTGAAATCGAAGGGCACGGCCGACTCCGGCTCGAAGTGCAATTTGCCGATAATGCCCGTGCGGTAGCCCGCCTCCCCGAGGCTTCGCGGCAGATTCGGCGTGTCCTCCGAATACATCCGGAAGCCCCATGTCGAAAGGCCCACCTGCCCGTGCTGATGGGCGTAGAGGCCCGTGTGGATAGAGGCCCGCGACGGGCTGCACCCCGCCTGCACGACATAGGCGCGGTCGAAGCGCATCCCCTCCCCCGCCAGGCCGTCGAGCACCGGCGTGCGCGCAATCGGATCCCCGTAGCAGCCCAGCTCCGGGCCATGGTCCTCGGAGACAATGAGGAGAATGTTCGGGCGCACCGGCGCCTCCGATGGCTGAGCGGCCCAGAGGGGCAACGAAACGGCGGCCAAGGCGGCCGGAAGGAGGAGGTTTTTCATCGGTCGAAAACAAGTCTGCGTTTCCCGGGCAGGGTAACCCCGGGACTTGCCGCTTGTTTTTCCCCAAGCCCCCCTCCCCGTCAAACGGATGAAAGTGGTCACCTGACCTCACCAGTCAAAAACCACCCCGGCTACGCCAAACGCACCGTAGTCGGGCTGATTCATCGCCCGACCGGATACGCCCTGTCCGATCCCCTTGACGCCTTCCCCCCGGTGGACGGGACGGCCCGCCCCTCTCCCCAAAGCCCCGCGCAGACGGACACCCCTACCCACCCGGTGGTTCGGGTCACGACCGAGTTGGGAGAGCATGAAGGGGGAGTAAAGACAGGAAAAAACCAGCGGGAAAATGCGAAAAGGGTTGCGGGATGATGTAGGCGAAAGCATTTCCAACACAACGCTCTTCCCGTGGCTTTCCCTCATTTTGTGACCCAGACGATGAACTTCCGCTCCTTCCTCTACGCCCTCGCCCGCCTTCTCGGCGATGTCAATGCCGTCAAGCGCGGCCGCGTTGGCCGCCGCATCGGGCGGCGGGTTGTCGGGCGGGCCGCTGGCAAGGGCATGGGGAGGTTGTTTCGGTGAGAGGGGACGATTACCGGTCGGCCGCGTCAAAGGATTGCAGCACCCACTCTCCTGATTTGCTTTGGTGCAGGGCTTTGAGATGATGAAGAAAAATCTATGATGGACGATATCGAAAGACTGGAGGCCGACCTATGGTCTGCCGCTGACAACCTGCGATCCAACGGTAACGTGCCGTCAAACGAGTATTTTTTGCCCGTCCTGGGCATCATTTTCCTTCGACACGCGACCAATCGCTACCACTTGGCTTTGCAGGACATCGAGGCGGCGCAAGCTGCCGGCAAGATGCCAAAGCGCCCGCTGGTCAAGGCCGACTTCATCAAGCGCCGGGCGCTGATGCTGCCGGAGGAGGCGCGGTTCGAGACGCTGCTCGACCTTCCCGAGGGCAAAGACCTCGCCAAGGCGCTGGAAAGCGCGATGGACGCCGTCGAGCGAGACTTCCCGCCGCTGCTGGGTCAGCTTCCCAAGGAATACCAGAAGCTCGACAACGACCTGCTGGAGCACCTCATGCGCGTGTTCGACAGCGAAATGCTGCGCACCGCCACGGGCGATATTTTCGGGCGCATCTACGAGTATTTCCTCATGAAGTTCTCGATGGTGGGGGCGCACGACAACGGGGAGTTCTTTACCCCGCCGTCGATTGTGCAGGCCATCGTCAACGTGATCGAGCCCGACCACGGTTGCGTCTTCGATCCGGCCTGCGGATCCGGTGGCATGTTTGTCCAGTCGAGCCACTTCATCGAAGCCAAGGGAGAGGACACCTCGCACAAGGTCACGTTCTATGGTCAGGAGAAGACGGGCACCACCGTGCGCCTGGCCAAAATGAATCTGGCGGTCCACGGGCTGGAGGGAGAGATCAGCGAGGCCAACAGCTACTATCAGGACGAGCACGAGCTGGTGGAAAAGTGCGACTTCGTCATGGCCAACCCGCCCTTCAATGTGGACGCCATCGACGCGGAGAAGATCAAAACCGACCCCCGTCTGCCCTTCGGTCTGCCGGGGGTGAACAAGGCGAAGAAAGTCAGCAACGGCAACTACGTCTGGATCTCCTATTTTCATGCCTATCTGAAACCGGCCCCTTCGACAGGCTCCGGGCGGGGTGGCCGCGCCGGGTTCGTCATGTCCTCGCAGGCCAGCAGTGCAGGTAACCAGGAAGCCGAGGTGCGGCGCAAGCTGGTGGAAACGGGTGACGTGGATGTGATGATCTCCATCCGCTCCAACTTTTTCTACACCCGCACCGTCCCCTGCGAGCTCTGGTTTATTGATCGGGGGAAACCCGATCAACCCTCACCCCCAGCCCCTCTCCCAGAGGTAGAGGGGAGTCAGGATAGCCATGCGGGTTGCGGAACGCATTATCGGGGAGGTTTCGATTTTGCGGGTTTGAAGGAGAAGGCGCGCGAGTTCCGGAAAAAGCAGACGTCTGCAGAGGCGCTGCTTTGGGAGTTGTTGAGAAATCGCCAACTCAGTGGCGCGAAATTCCGAAGGCAGCATCAGTTCGGCGACTACATTTTAGACTTCTACTGTGACGAGGCAAAACTGGTCGTCGAATGCGATGGCGAGGTTCACGAGACGAAGGATCGGCAGGCGAAAGACGCAAAACGCGATGCCTATCTCCAATCGCAGGGCTTGAAGGTCCTCCGTTTCAAGAATCAACAGGTTCTTGCTGATACCGAATCTGTTCTCGAAGGGATCGCCCACGATCTTTCACTCCCCTCTCCCTCTGGGAAAGGGGCCGGGGGTGCGCCAACTGCATGGTCGGGGAGTGAGGGCAACAGGCTCCCCTCTCCCCTTGGGAGAGGGGCTGGGGGTGAGGGTAAATTTTGCGCATCAACCGCCCTCAACCATCGCGGCAACGTCCTCATGATTGATGCGAGAAACATTTTCAGAAAAGTAACCCGCAAAATTTATGATTTCACGCCCGAGCACCTCAAAAACCTCAACTCCATTGTCTGGCTCTACCGGGGACAGAATAGCCGCTTCCTCAAGCTCGTGCAGGATTACTTTGGTGCCGTCTGCGAACACGCCGAAACAGTGCCTGATTCGCTGCAAGGATTCACGGCGGCGTTCGTCAAGGCGATGGAACCGCTGAAGGCGTATGCCGCCGCCGTGCACAAGGTCAAAGGGCTCGACGAAACAAAGGTGATGGCCCTGGAGGCGGCCCTGGCCGAAACGCTGGAAGCGGAAAAGGCGTTTGAAATCGACGAGAAGGCGACGCTCGCGGCGGTGAAAGCCTGGCGCTCCAAGTTCGGCGACAACATACCTGCCGACAACGCCAGCCAACATACCGCCCGCACCGCGCTGGACCCGGTGGCGGCCCGGATCAAGGGCCTCGGCAAACAAGTGGACCTGCTGAGCAAGCTGCTCGCCCGCGTCGCGCAGGCCTGCCGCGAACTGGCCGCCGGGGACGACGCTCCCGACGGCTTCGAGCGCAACACCACCAACAAACTGATCAAGGCCGTGGACGAGGCCAAGCAGACCGCCAGCGAGGCGCTCAAGCAGACCACCTACTTCCATCGCCAGATCTCCTGGCTGCAGGAGCGTTTTCCGGAGGCGAAGTTTTGTGCCGTGGCCGGGCTCTGCAAAGCGGTCACCCGCGCCGAGATTGAGGCCGCCGACTGGTCGCTCACCCCCGGTCGCTACGTGGGCGTTGCCCCCGCCGAGGAGGACGAGGATTTCGACTTCGAGCAAACCATCCGCGACATTCACACCGAACTGGCCGACCTCAATGAGGAGGCCGCCGCCTTGGCAGGAAAGATTCAGAAGAACTTTGAGGGACTGGCGGTATGAGGCCAATGATCACAACCGAGAGCATCGCGCCCATGATCCACTGGATTCGTGGGGAAAAGGTCATGCTCGACCGCGATCTCGCCCAACTTTACGGCGTCGAGACCCACACGCTCAAGCAGGCGGTCCGGCGCAATGCAGATCGTTTCCCAGCCGATTTTATGTTCGAGCTGACGGAAACGGAGCTCTCCGACTTGAGGTCACAATCTGTGATCTCAAGTTTCGCCTGGCGAGCGGGCACGGTGGTCTCACAATTTGTGACACCACACCGCGACATCCACAGCGAGCGGGCCGACTTCAATGAGGAACCCGCCGCCGCTAAAATTCAGGAGAACTTTTTGGGGGTAGGAGTATGAGGTTAACACAAGGAGCTATCAAGGACTTCTCTCTTGGGATTTATGACGGCCCTCACGCCACCCCCAAGGAAAGCGAGGAAGGGCCAATCTTTCTAGGCATTAAAAACGTCCGTTCAGAAGGTGGTCTCGACTTATCCGAAATTCGTCACATTTCCGAAAACGAGTATCCGCGTTGGACGAAACGGGTTGTGCCACAAGAGGGTGACATTGTTTTTTCCTATGAAGCGACATTACACCGATATGCTAAGATACCCGAAGACTTTCGTGGATGTTTAGGGCGTAGAATGGGATTGGTTCGTCCTGATCCAAGAAAGCTAGATTCCTCCTATTTGCTCTATTACTTTCTCGGCACTAAATGGCGCTCAGAGGTAGAATCACATGTGATTACTGGTGCAACTGTGGATCGTGTGCCTATTAAAGACTTTCCTGATTTTCGGGTAAGCTTCCCCCCGCTCCCCATCCAAACCCGCATAGCCGACATCCTCTCGGCCTACGATGACCTGATTGAGAACAATAAGCGGCGGATGCAGTTGCTGGAGGAGGCGGCGCGGCAGCTTTACCGGGAATGGTTCGTCCGCCTCCGCTTCCCCGGCCACGAACACACCAAAGTTGTCGACGGGTTGCCGGAGGGTTGGGAGCGGAGTAGCGCTTCTGAGGCTATCTCGGTAAATCCACGAACCAAGCTTAGCGACAATCAAACGCATCCTTGGGTTGAAATGGCTGACCTGCCAACAAACTTCATGGTCGTCTCCCGGTATTCACATCGTGAAGGCCGCACTGGCAGTAAGTTTAGGAACGGGGATACGCTTTTAGCGCGAATCACCCCATGCCTTGAGAATGGAAAAACCGCCTACGTTAATTTTTTCGGTGAGAATGAGACGGGTCGGGGCTCGACGGAGTTCATCGTTTTGCGACCGCGCAAATTGACCCCAGAGATGACCTACCTGTTGGCGAGAACATATGATTTTCGCGAGAACGCGATAAAGAGCATGGTGGGCTCGTCGGGCAGGCAACGGGTCCAAGAAAGTTGCTTTGAGAAGTTCATCCTCGCCGTTCCGCCCCCTCCCTTACAGGCCGCTTTCACCGAAACCGTTCGACCCATGTTCGGCCAAATCAGAAACCTCACCCTCCAAAACCAAAAGCTTCGTGCCGCCCGCGACCTGTTTTTGCCCAAACTGATGAACGGAGAAATTGCCGTATGAGCGAAACTGTATTCACCAAAGTAGACTATGACCTTGGCTCGTTGATCAAAGACGTCCGGATGGGAGACATCGGGCTGCCCGACATCCAACGGCCCTTTGTCTGGAAGAATGCAAAGGTAAGAGACCTGTTCGATTCGATGTACCGGGGCTACCCGGTCGGCTACCTCCTGCTTTGGCGCAACGGCCTTGCGGATGACCGGACGATCGGTGCCGAAACCAAACAAAAGCCGCCCCGACTGGTCATCGTTGACGGGCAGCAGCGCCTGACCTCCCTCTATGCGGTGGTGCGGGGCGTGCCCGTATTGCGGGAGAACTACGAGACGGAACGCATCTGCATTGCCTTTAACCCCCTCGATGGCCGATTTGAGGTGGCGGACGCGGCGATCCGGAGGGATCGCGCATTTCTTCCGGATATCTCCGTGCTGTGGGCGGACGGAGCGAACTTGTTCAAGGTGGCCAACGACTTTTTGAACGGCTTGCGGGCCGCCCGCGAAGTGAGCGATGCGGAAACCGAACGGGTCCAACTCGCCCTCACGAAGCTCCAGGGACTGCTGAACTTTCCCTTCACCGCTCTGGAGTTGGCGGCCGACATTTCGGAAGAGGATGTCTCGGATGTCTTTGTCCGCATCAACAGCAAGGGCACGCCCTTGAACCAGTCGGACTTCATCCTCACCCTGATGTCCGTTTTTTGGGATGAAGGGCGGGCGAATCTGGAGCATTTCTGCGCGGCGGCCCGCAAGCCGACAAAGGGCACGGCCTCGCCTTTCAACTACTTTATCGAGCCTTCGCCCGACCAAATGCTCCGCGTGAGTGTAGGGTTGGCCTTTAAGCGCGCCCGATTGAAGTTCGTCTACTCACTGCTCAGGGGCAAGGACCTGGAGACGGAAAAATTCAGCGTGGAGCAGCGAGAGCGCCAATTCACCAAACTCCGCGAGGCCCAGGTGCAGGTGCTCGATGTTCAGCATTGGCACGACTTCCTCTCCTGTATCCGGGCAGCGGGTTTTCGCAGCGAGAAGATGATCAGCTCGCAGAATAATCTCCTCTTCTCCTACATGCTCTACCTCATCGGGCGTGTTGAAGTCGGGGTGGAGCCCTTCACGTTGCGGCGGGTGATCGCCCGGTGGTTTTTCATGTCGGCGGTAACGGGACGGTTCACCGGATCGCCGGAGTCCGCCATGGAGTTTGATCTGGCACGGATCCGGGACGTTTCCGGACCTGACGAGTTTGTCTCCCGCCTGGCCCAAGTCTGTGAGGTGACCCTGACGAAAGACTTTTGGGAGGTCACTCTCCCGAATGATCTGGCGACCTCCTCTCCCCGCAGCCCGTCGCTTTTCGCGTATAACGCAGCCCTCGTCTTGCTCGACGCCCGCGTATTATTCTCGGACGCGAGGATGTCTGATTTGTTTGATCCCGCGATCAAAGCGAACCGGTCATCGATCGAGCGGCATCACCTGTTCCCCAAAGCCCACTTGGCCTCCGCGCACAAGATTTCGGCTATTCGGGACACCAACCAGATCGCCAACTATGCCTATGTTGAGTGGGCGGACAATGCGGCCATCGCCGATAAAGCGCCGCATGAGTATGTCCCCGGTCTTTCCGAGCGCTTCTCATCGTCTGAGCTGGAGCGCATGTACCATCACCATGCGCTTCCTCCGCAATGGGAAACGATGCCTTACCGGGAGTTCCTGGAAAAGCGCCGCGAGCTAATGGCTACCGTGACATGGGAGGGCTACAAGATTCTCGCCGAGGGACCGGCTGTTTCCAGTCCCGAAGATTCCTTAGACCTTTCCGTGCTGGTGGACAATGGCGAATCCCATTCCGTCGAGTTCAAATCCACCCTCCGCACCAACCTTCACACGCGGGAACGCGACAAACGCATGGAGCAAACGGTGCTGAAAACATTGGCTGCCTTCCTGAATACCAACGGGGGCACCCTCGTTGTCGGCGTCGCCGACGATGGAACACCTGTCGGAATCGAAGAGGACGGGTTTCCCAGCGAGGACAAGATGGCCTTGCACCTGGTGAATTTGGTGTCCTCGCGCATGGGTCCGACTGTCATGACAAGCTTGCACGTTCATTTTGACGATCATGAGGGTGCCCGAGTCATGGTGATTCGTTGCCCGCGATTCCCCAATCCGGTGTTCACGAAAGACGGGGAAGTGGAACGATTCTACGTCCGCACCGGACCCTCGACAACAGAGTTGAGTCCAAGCCAAACGCAGACATATATTCAGCAGCACTTTAAAAAATGACTCCAAGTCCTATCAGAACCGTCTTTCTTGCCTGGCAGGATGCCCGCAGCCGTCGGTGGTTCCCGGTGGGTCGCTTGGATGCAACCCTTGACCGGCACTATGCCTTTGCCTACACGAGGGGCGCGAAGGAGGCGCAGGAGAAAAGTGGATTTGCTCCGCTATATGATTTTCCGGATTTTCGAAGACGCTACACCTCAGACCGACTCTTTCCGCTGTTCAAAAACCGGGTCATGACCCCTCAGCGGCGGGATTTTCAGGACTACCTCAAACTTCTTGCCATCGACGAAACCGACCCCGACCCGCTCGACATCCTCTCGGTGGACGGGGGCTACCGGGCGACGGATAATTTTCAGGTTTTTCCCAAGATCGAAAAACGGGCCGACGGGGCTTTCCGCTGCCGCTTCTTTCTGCACGGCTGGCGACACACCAACGAAGCCGCCCAAGCCCGGCTAGACATGCTGGCGGCAGGAGAACCGCTGTTCGTGACCATCGAGCTGACAAATCCGGAGACGGGCTTTGCCGTTCAGATTCAATCGCAGGACTACCACATGCTCGGCTGGGCTCCCCGCTATCTTGTCAATGATCTTGTCCATGCGATGGCCCACGCTCCAGGCGATTACGCGGCGCGGGTGGTTCGGATCAATCCCGTCCCGGCACCCTCCAAGCAGCGTGTGTTGATCGAGCTAAGTGGCCACTGGCCCAAAGAGCATGAGCCGATGTCGACGGAAGAATTTCAACCGCTCGCCTGACAGCGTATGGCCACCGCCGACCCCAACTCTCTCGACCGGCCACTTCGCGAATGTGTTGCTGCCCATCAGGAGGGCTCCGAATTGCTCTTCGGGACGAAGGCGCGCCTGATTTCCGAATTGAGGGATATGGCGACCGAGTGTGCCGATGATGACTGGGACGGCTACGGGGCACAGGCGGTTAGTGAGGCCGCACGGCTGAGGGCCGAGGCCTTTATCCGGGCCCTGCCGGAGGGAATGGCTGCTCCGGAGATCGCGCCGGAAGCGGATGGTCAGATTTCTTTCGACTGGCTCCCCAGCCGCACCAAAACTTTTTCGCTCAGCATTGATGCGGGGAACCGCTTGGCCTGTGCGTGGATCGACGGAGCTAACCGGGGCCACGGCGCGGAGGTTTTTGAGGGAAACGTTTTGCCGATTCGCCTTCTTGAAGAACTCCTCCGCTTGACGCGGGATGGCTCTGCTCACCGGACTGCCTGAGCCGCCGGGTGTGATTAAATGTGCGGGGTAAGTGGAAGCGGCTTCCAGTCGCTTACTCGAGTTTGGTTTTTCTAGCCCGACTTTCCCAACTCGACCGCAAAAACCGTTTTTTTCGGGTCCTTGGGACGCGGAAACCCGCATGGTTAAGCGGACGTGCCTTCCGTGGAGGCTTGTAGTGTAGACCTACCCTCTTCACAGATCCGTATTTTGGTGTAGAGTGGGTTGCCATCATGTTTTTGAAGTGCAATCGGCGGATCAAAGACGGCAAGGCCCACCATTACTGGAACATCGTTGAAAACAAGCGCGTGCGCGGCGGGCGCGTGGTTCAGCGGCAAGTGCTTTATCTTGGGGAAATCAACGACAGTCAGCAAGCGGCCTGGCGCAAGAGCATCGAAGTTCTGGATGAAGGCAACGCGCGCCCGACTCAGATCGCTCTTTTTCCGGAAGAACGCGCGCCGCCGATCGATGACGAAAGCGTGGTGCAAATCCGGCTGAAAGATCTCACGATCGAGCGGCCGCGCCAATGGGGAGCCTGCTGGTTGGCCTGTCTGCTCTATGAACAGCTTGGACTCGACGGGTTCTGGCAGACACGCCTACCCGATTCGCGCGAAGGCACCCGCTGGACCCACGTTCTGCAGACCCTCGTGGCTTACCGTCTGATCTCGCCCGGGAGCGAGTGGCGGCTGCACCGCGAATGGTTTGAGCGCTCCGCCATGGCGGACCTGCTCGGGGAGGATTTTTCCATAGCCGAAAAGAACACCCTCTACCGCTGCCACGACCGGCTCCTGCCTCACAAGAAAGCGCTCTTCGCCCATCTGACGCAAAAATGGACCGACCTCTTCAACGCGCGCTACGACGTGCTTCTCTACGACCTCACGAGCACCTATTTTGAATCCGACCCCAACAATGGCCCCGCCGCGAGCAGCCCTCTGCGCCAGTTCGGTTACAGCCGCGACAAACGCCCCGACTGCCTCCAAGTGGTCATCGCCCTAATCGTCACCCCGGAAGGATTCCCCCTCGCCTACGAGGTCCTCCCCGGCAACACCTCGGACAAAACCACCCTGCGCGACTTCCTTGCCCGCATCGAAGAGGCCTACGGAAAAGCCAACCGCGTCTGGGTGATGGACCGCGGCATCCCCACCGAAGAAGTGCTTGAGCAAATGCGCCAAAGCGATCCCCCGGTCTCCTATCTCGTCGGCGCGCCCCGCGCCACCCTCATCAAACACGAACAAGGACTGCTCGACAAAGAATGGAAAAACCTCCGCCCCGGCATCGACGTGAAACTCCTCTGCGCCGATTGCGAAACCTACGTTTTGGCCCGCAGCGCTGATCGCCACCTCAAGGAGAAAAGCATGCGCCTGCGCCGCCTCCGCGCCCTGGTCAAAACCCTCAAAACCCTGCGCGACTCCAAACGTCATTACAAACGCGATACGATCCTGATCAAACTCGGCGAGGCAAAGAAAGCCGCCGGGCCGAAAGTCTGGGCTCTGCTCGAGATCGAGATCGCTCCCGCAAAAACTCTCCCCGGCCAACCTCCGGCCCACATTCCTTAGCCCATTTCTGCGTTTTGGGTTAATTTCTTTGATCGTCTC
>JAFIGE010000184.1 GCA_020831585.1 Opitutales bacterium
AATTCATTTCAAGCCTTCCACAGGATCAGGTTACTTTGCGGTCACACACCCCGACCGGTTAAACAGTGTGCAAGGGGTTTGACTCTATGGATTCGCCCGCTCTAAGTGGGGGTTTCTTTTAGTTGGCAGCTCTTCTACCTCCCAAACAGATCTGATGTCTCCCCTGTTCAATCAAGGTCGCCAGCGTGTGGCAATTCTTTCGTGCGAACAACACGCGTTTATCCGTGATGTTCACCGGGGAGTTCGCCAATCCGTATTTCGGGAACCCGTCGACTGCGTCGTCTGGAGTCTCCTCACGACGAAGGATCAGGAGAGCATCAGCGGGGGGGATCTCGCGGCGGCGTTCCCTCTGGATGAGGCCAACCTGGCCGGCCTCATTCTCGCATTCCCCACCCCCAATTTGATCCGTGTGGCGGAGGACTGGCATCGCCGCAAGGGGCTGCCGGTGATCCTCGTTTGCCGCGAGAGCAAGGAGATTCCCTGCATCGTCCCCGATCACTATGCCGCTGCCCGCTTGGCCGGGCGGCACCTCGTTGAAAAAGGGCACCGTTCTTTCTTGATCCTGCGGGGAGCGGTCGACAATCCCACCGCCGAGGGGCGCCTGGCGGGCCTTCTCGATACCCTGAAAGACAGCGGCATCCCGTCCGCGTCGATTCATGTGAGGCATGGGGGGTTCGAACGTTTGGCTGCGCGCGAGGCCGTCCGTTCGGCATTGGAGGAGGGTTTGGGCTTCACTGCCGTGGCCGCCTCCAATGACCAGGGAGGGATCGGGGCGATTCGCGCTCTTCAAGAGCATGGCCTTCACGTACCCTCCGATACGGCGGTCATCGGCTTTGATGACAGTGAACTCTGCTACTGGTCGCACCCGCCACTCTCCAGCGTCACCCTCCCGAGTTTTGAAATGGGCTATCGCGCCGGTCGTCTCATGCTCGCCCATCTGCGCGGGGGTGAACCGCTGCCGGCCCGCACGGTCGTCTCTTCGCGTCTGGTTGCCCGCTATTCCACCGGAGAGTTTCATGCAGCGGTCAGTCAGGCTGGGGGAGTCCGCGTTTCCGGAGCCTCCAGCAGCGGGCTGGATTCGACTATCTCTGCCGCCATTCTCGGCGCGGCACCCGGCGTCCCGGCGGAGCAAGCTCTTTCAATTTCGCGTCACTTAATTGACGCCACGCAGCGGGATCTTTCCGGAGAAGAACAGGAGAGTGCCCTCCTCATTGCCTTTAACGATGTCTTTGAAACCCTTGCCGGGCATGATTTCCCCATCATTCATGCGCACGATCTAATCGATCATTTGGAGGGAGCCTTGGATCCTTCGGGCGACCGGATGCGTCTTTTTAAGAAGGCCCGCGCCTTCACCACCGAAGCCGCCACCAATTTGCTCTCGCGCAAGTCCGGATCCCGCGAGCAGTTTCGCGACTGGCTGGGGCTTGTTCCGCTACAGATGGCGCAAACCCCGCAAATCGAGACGGTCTGCGAGCTCATGAGCCATATCCGCGCCTCGGCCGAGTTTCGGATGCTGGCGCTCTTTCTCTTCGATCACCCCGCCGAAGCTGCTCCGGCGCGGGAGGGACATCTCTACACGTTTCGCCCCTGCGCGGATGTTCCGCAAGGCCCGACGATTCAGTGCATTTCCCCTGTCGGGATTCGGTTGGCCGATCTCGCTCCGGATGAGTGCGGGTCGAATGCCCTGATCATCCACCCGCTCAGCAACGGAAGTGAAATCTTCGGCTTCGTCGCCGCCGATATGGACAACCCCTACGTGGGCGCTTTCCGCGATCTTGCCCAACACCTGGCCGTTTTTTGCCATCTGCGTCATTTGCTCGACAGCCTCAACATCCGCAACCGGGAGCTGGAGGATGCCCGCCGGACCGCTCAAGAAGCCAACGCCGCCAAGAGCGAGTTTCTGGCCAATATGAGCCATGAGATTCGCACCCCCATGAATGGCATCATTGGCCTCACCGAACTGGCTCTGGAGACGGATCTCTTCAGCCATCAAAGGGAGTATCTCAACGGCGTTTACCGTTCCGCCGAGTCCCTTCTCGCGCTCCTCAACGATATTCTCGATATCTCCAAGATCGAAGCCGGTCAGTTGGACCTCGAAGCGCGCGAGTTCAATCTCCGTGCCTGTGTCGAATCCTCCCTTGAAGGATTTGCCCACAAAGCTGCTCAGAAAGGGCTGGAATTGATCTGCGACATGCCCCCGCACTTGCCCGAGTTTGTCGTGGGCGATTCTCTCCGGCTCCGGCAGATTTTGCTCAACCTCATCAGCAACGCCCTCAAGTTCACCGATGAAGGGGAGATTCTCCTCACTGTGGAATGTCTGGAGGACATGCCCGATCCGGACGACGGGAGCCGGTTTTTTCGATTCCGCGTGCGCGATACCGGCCTCGGTATCCCGCTGGCCAAGCAGAAGGCCATCTTCGAGCCCTTCGTCCAGGCGGACAGCTCAACTACGCGCACGCACGGCGGCACCGGCCTCGGCCTGAGCATCTGCCAGCGCCTCGTCGCCATGATGGGAGGTCAACTCCAGCTCCTTGATAGTGCGCCCGGCAAAGGGTCCGAGTTTGCATTCACCGCCTGGTTGGGAAAATCGACGGGGGGCGAAGCCACCCAGCCGGTCTTCGATCTCGCCGCCTTGAAAGGTTGGCGCGCCCTTGTCGTCGACGACAACGACATCAATCGCCGCATTGTCGGGGATCACCTCCGCTCTTGGGAAATCGAGCCTGTCCCTGCCCCGGATGGTCCGTCTGCCCTCGATCTGCTGGAGCAGGCAGCGACGGCGGGCCGGCCCTTCGAGCTGATTTTCCTCGATGCCATGATGCCGATGATGGATGGCTTCACCGTTGCTCAAAGAATAGCCGAGAATCCCGCTTGGTGCCGATTCTCTGTGATGATGCTCTCATCGGTGGACAACCTTGGCGACAAAGAGCGATGCCGTCGCCTCGGGGTAGGGCAATACCTCGCCAAACCGCTCACGAAAAACAAACTCCTCGGCACCATCCTCGCCACCGTTAATCCGGAGGCCCGGCTCGATCCCGCGCATTTGGCTCCGCCTGTTCACCCGGTCGCCCGGCCCTTGCGCATTCTTCTTGCGGAAGACCACGCCATCAATCAGCGCGTCGCCCTTGGGCTCCTTGGCAAACACCGCCACTCGGTCGAAGTCGTGGAAGACGGGGCCGCCGCCGTTGATGCGGCGGTCGGCGGAGGCTTCGATTTGATCCTTATGGATCTTCAGCTGCCACAACTCGATGGCATCTCCGCAACGGAGGAAATCCGCCGCCGTCTTGGCCCCGTGGCGCGGGGAGGCCCCCGCATCATTGCCATGACCGCTCATGCGATCGAGGGCTCCAAGGACCGCTGTTTTCAGGCAGGCATGGATGATTATATCTCCAAACCCATCCGTTCCCGCGCCCTCTACGAAACCCTCGCCCGACACTTTCCCGTGGAGAGTCAGCCGGCTTCCTTTGTTCCCGAAGCATCCGTCCGCGAAGGGCCGCAGCAGCTCCGCCTCGACATCGGAAAAATTCTGCATGGCATCGATCATGATCACGACCTCTTCAACGAAATCGCCGGTCTCTTCGGGAGGGACTATCCTGCTCTTCTCGCCCGTGCCCGCTCGGCGGCCCAGATCAACGATCTCCGCAACCTCTCGGAGGCTCTCCATGCGCTCCGCGGCATCACGGGTTTCTTTCAGGATGAACCGGCAATCGACCTGATCAGCGAAATCAGCAAGGCCCTGCGCATGGGTTCACGACCAACCCAGACCCGCCCACTCATCGACCGACTCGAAGAGCGCCTTGCCGAGGTCAATCGAGCCGCCCTCGACCTCATCCCCCTGACCAGCGATTCCAAAAACCAAAGCGAAGAGCGGTAGCGACGGGAGGCTCCGCTGTAGGCGTTGGCGTCCCGCGTTTACGCGCTCTCGCCGCCCACGCCCGCCCGCCGTGCCGGGGCCGCCTGAGTGCGGAACAACAAAATCCCCGTAATTTTAATCTCACCGGATCACTTTATTTGCTGGAGCTTCCGTCCGGCGACGACTTAAACCTCTGTCATGAAGGCAATTGTTGTGATGTTTGACTCGCTCAACCGGCACCTCTTGCAGACATACGGCTGCGATTGGACGGTCACACCGAACTTTCAGCGACTGGCCGCGCGGGCGCTGACCTTCGACAAAAGCTACGTGGGCTCCATGCCCTGTATGCCCGCCCGCCGGGATCTGCACACAGGGCGACTGAATTTTCTTCACCGGTCCTGGGGACCCTTGGAACCATGGGATGACTCCTGCATGGAAATGCTGAAGCAGGCGGGTATTCACACCCACGTGGTGACTGATCACCAGCACTACTGGGAGGAAGGCGCAGGCGGCAACTATCTCACAAAATACAGCACGCACGAAATGATACGCGGCCAGGAAGGGGATCCACATTTCGCCATGCTCGCGCCTCCTGAGCCGCCTGCCCATGCGCGGGGCCGCAACGCGACGACCGATTTCTGGCATACGCAAGACCGGATTAACCGCTCCCTTGTCCGAAAGACCGATGACATGCCCATCGCGCAGACGTTTCGCGCCGGGGTGGACTTCATCGAGCGCCACGCAAAGACCGATAATTGGCTCCTCCAGATCGAGACCTTTGATCCGCATGAGCCCTTCTTCACCCTCGACGAACACCGCGCGGTCTATGCCGATTTCTACGAGAAGAGCCGCCACCTGCTTTGGGACTGGCCGGGTTACACCTTCGCGCGGGAATCTGTGGAGGAAATCGCGCTCATGCGCCACAATTACGCTGCGCTCCTCACTCTCTGCGATGCCCAGCTCGGTCGCATTCTTGATGCGATGGACACCCACGACTTGTGGAAGGATACGCTGCTCGCCGTATGGACCGATCACGGTTTCAGCCTGGGGGAACACGATTGCTGGGCGAAGTGTTGGCTTCCTTTCTATGAGGAAATCGCCCACACGCCCTTTTTTCTCTGGGATCCCCGCCATTCGGCGGCGGGAGAACGCCGCTCAGCCCTCGTGCAACCGTCCGTCGATCTTGCGCCCACGCTCCTTGAATTTTTCGGTCTTGCACCCACTCCGGATATGACCGGCCGCTCTCTGGAGCCCGTCATTCAAAGCGATAGTCCAGTGCATGAAACGCTCCTCTTTGGTCAGTTTGGCCATCAGGTAAACATCACCGATGGTCGCTATGTTTATATGCGCGGGCCGGCTACAGCCGAAAACCGTCCGCTGAATGAATACACGCTCATGCCCGCGCACATGCGGCACGCTTTTCGCCCCAACGAGTTTGAAGGTGCACGCCTCGCCGAACCCTTCGCCTTCACCAAAGGCATCGCCCCCCTGAGTCTGCCCGCCTGCGACTGGAAAGCGGCAAACTCGCATCCGGAGCGCGGCGCAACCCGCCTCTATGATCTCGACAAAGATCCCGCGCAAAAGCAACCGATCCATAACCCGGAACTCGAAGCCCATTTTTGCGCAGCCATCCGAGGGCACTTCGATCAGCTCGACGCTCCGGCCGAGCAAAGGCAACGGCTCGGGCTGTAGTTTTCGTCCGTGCCGGCGGGCACTCTCCTACACCGGGAGCCCCACATCAGCAGCCGTGGGGGTGGCTACGGGAGCCGTCGCCTGACGAATCCACTCCGTGATTTGATTGGGAGTGAGCACGTCGCTCGCAGGCAGTTCTTCGAGCGAGCGAATTCCACAAAATTCCAGAAATTGCGGCGTCGTGCCGTATTGAAGGGGACGTCCGGGAAGCTCAGCCCGACCCGTCACGGCGATGAGATCTTTTTCGAGAAGCTTGTTCACCGCGCTGTCCGCACTCACTCCACGAATGGCCTCGATCTCCGAACGCGTGACAGGCTGGCGGTAGGCGATGACAGAGAGCGTTTCGAGAGCCGCCGTGGAGAGGCGCTGTGGTCGGGGCTCGTCGCGCAGCAGGCGCACCCAGTGGGCGTACGTCGGCGCCACGACAAGGCGGTAACCGGCCGGGCCTTCGAGGATGCGCCAGGGGCCGTCGCTCTCCTGCAACTCGGCGCTGAGCGCACTCATGGCCTCGCGGATTTGTGCCGCCGTGAGGAGTGAGGGTACCTGATCCAGCAACTCCCGCATGAGGCCCTGCGGCTCGTCCGCGCCCTCTTCGCCATCCTCGCCGTCTTCGTCCGCAGCGCGGGCGTGATAGCGCGTGATGACGGTTTGCACATCGCGCACGGCAAGGGGTTCGCTGGTCGAACCAAGGAGGGCGAGGAGGATTTTTCTGAGATTAAACTCCATTTGCCAAAAGCTAGGCCGGTGTGGAAGGGCTAGGAAGCGCCCTCCTGCCGGGAAAGATCATAGATATCCTGAATGGTCTTGCACCGCCGCAGGTCATCGGCCTGGATCTGGCGACCAAAGCAGATATCGAACGCTCCGAGGGTGCACAGGACGGCCAGCGAATCCCACCAGGGGCAGGCGCGGAAAAGCGTCTCCGGCTGGATCTCGCCGGGCTGGGCGGCGGTAATGCTGGCTTCTAATTCGGCGATAAACTCTTCGATAGGGGCGTCACTCATAAGGGTACGGGCGGTTGAAGTTGAAAAATGGATACATGGTCGAGGGGATCCACGTTGAGCAGGCAACTGGCCCAGGACAAACCCACGCCAAAGCCCGAGCAGAGCAGACGGGTGCGCCGCGTGGCGAGCTGTTCGCCGCAGTCGTGGGCGAGCACGCCCGGAATGGAGGCGGAACTTTGGTTGCCAAACTCGCGCGCGGTGCGCATGGGCACCTTTTCGAGGGGCAGGCGCAGGCGGCGGGCGAGCTGTGTGAGGATAAAGGGGTTGGCCTGGTGAAAGGCAAAAATGTCCACGGCCTCCGCATCCGTCCCCGCAAATTCGAGCAATTCACGCACTGCTTTGGGCTCCTCGCGGAGGGTGAAGTTGAACACCTCGATGCCACTCATGAAAAGGTTCTCCGGCGAACGCTCGCTCCCATCCTCGGCGACTTTGGCGACGCCCGTGCGGACATCCCGCGGCTGCCGGGCACCCCCCGCCGGAATGCAGATGGCTCCGTGGCCGCGCCCGTCGGAATGGAGGGCAAACCAGGCGGGGGAGGGATGTTCCGCGCGCTTCAGAAGCGCAGCCGAAGCAGCATCACCGAAGAGCGGCACGGTCGCTCGGTCGCGCGGGTGAATGGTCTGCGTAACGGTGTCGCCCGCGCACAGGAGAACGGTGCGTGCGGCCCCGGTCTCAAGCAGCAGGCCCGCAAAATAGAGCCCGTAGACCCAACCGGAACAACCCTGGTTGATGTCCATCGCGGCCGTCTTTGGCGGGCAGGCAAGCTGTCCGTGCAGGAGATTGGCGTTGCAGGGTTGCGGGTGATCGGGGGTTTGGGTGACAAAGAGGATGGCGTCGAGATCGTCTGGGCTCGTGCCGGTCTCGCGCAGGACCCTCTCAGCCGCCGCCCGGGCGAGATCGAGCGCGGTGATCCCCACGGGGGCGATGTGCCGGCGCTCGATGCCCACCATCGCTCGCATACGGTCAAGTTGTCCCGGCTGGTCGGCGTAGAGGTGGGCTTCGTCGTCAAGCGTCCGGGTGACAGGTCCGGTGGCAACGCTGAGTGCGGCGAGGCGGAGATGGTGAAGCTGCGCACGCATTATTCAGATGGCTCCACGGTCCACGGCGAGGGCTTGGCCCGTCATGCCGCCCGCTTCCGTGCCGAGTAAAAAGACCACGCTGCGGGCGACTTCTTCAAGAGAAGTGGCACCGGGGAGCGCGTTGCGGCGAAAGATCTTTTCGCGCTCGGCATCCGCGAGGCCGCTGCTCATGTCGGTTTCGAGAAAACCGGGTACGACGCAGTTTGAGCGGATGCCGCGCGGACCCCATTCCCGGGCGACATTTTTCGAGAAAGCCTCCAATGCCCCCTTGGAGGCCGCATAAAAACTCAGCCCCTTGAAACCGGTGCGCGTGCTGATGGAGGAAACATGGACGAGCGAACCGGCCACTTTGTGATAGAGCATGTTGCGCACGGCGGCACGCGTGAGGGCCATGGCCGAAAAGACATTGGTGGCAAACATCCGCTGGGCGGCATCGAGATCGAGGTTGGTGAGCAGGTCGTCGTAAGCCACGGCGGCGTTGTTCACGAGACCGTGCAGGGCCACCTCGTAGGAGAGAAATTCACGGAAGGGTGCGTCCGCGATGGCCGCCGGTTCGGCCAGATCGAGCGCCAGGTAGCGGGTCTTGCCGGGGAACTCGGCCGCGAGGGCCTCCCACTCCGCGGAAGGGCGGCGGCTGATGCCCAGAACCGTCCAACCGGCGGCGAGGAGTTTCCGCGAAATGACAAGCCCCAGCCCCCTTGAAACGCCCGTTACAAGGCAGGCGCGTGTCGGCGGGGTACCATCGGCCCCGGTGGCGATCGGCGTTGGGCTGTCCGGAATTTTCACGATAGCCATCAAAGTGCGCACCCGAGCGGAAGCAGGCGAGCGGAAAAAAGACGAACACCCGGTGAAGGGTGTCATCCAAAGGGCGGTCACATTGGATGGGGGCGGGGATCTCAGTGGCGTTTCATGACTGCCGCGACCGTCGCGAAGTTCGCCCTGCCGTCCTGAACGATCAGTTTGGCCTTCTTTTCCCTCCGAAGCCCCAGCCACCCATCAGCCGCACGGAAACCCTCCACCCACGCAACCGACCCCACAACCCAGCCCTCGCTGAAAGCGCGGATTTTCGAAAGAAGCCCTGATCCTTCGGTCACAGCGGTTCCTTGCCTATCTCCCCGTTCCGCCTCCCCGGAAGGTCTCCGGTTGTCTCCCCGGCGAGGCTGCACTCCCGGCCCCATCCGGCTGCACAATCGCGCACGGTAGCGCTCATGCCATTTGGTCGACCAGGTCATCTTGCCCTCGATCCGGGCGATCCCCCGTCGCGCCGCCGAGCTACCTGCGCAAGCCTCCCCGAAACCACTGAAACCATAGTCGCCCACGTCCTCCACCAGCCCCGCCCGCACCGGATTCAAATCGATATACGCCGCCACCATCCTTTGCGCCGCCGTATCCGCCTCCACAATCACACTGCGGAAACGCTCCGCCCAGAAAGTCCCCACCGTCCCGTGCTTCTGAT
>JAFIGE010000185.1 GCA_020831585.1 Opitutales bacterium
GCCGCCTGCGAGCGCATAATATGCCGCATCGCCTCCATCGCCTCCTCATCCATCAAACGCCTTTTCTGCACCACCCGCGAAATAAGGTGGTGGCACGCCAGTCGCGGATACTTCAGCCGCCTACAAAACTTCCTGCTCATATTCATCTCACTATTCCAATATTCTCATCACTAAAGTCAATAGTAATGTTCTGAACATTTAAATACTTTTAGAAGATCGCAGTGCCTGGCAAACTTGGTGATTAAACCCCTCGGCCCTTACTCGCCCGAAACCTCATCCGCCGGAGCCACTTTGAGCATACGGCCTTTGAACTTCAAACCGGTGAGCTTCTGCGCGAGCGAGCGGGCCGATTTCGCCGCGACGTCCACAAACGTTTTCGCGGGAAGGATGTGGATGGCCCCGATGGCTTCCGGGGGCACTTTCCCCGCACCGGCAATCAGACCCACAAAATCTCCCGGTCCCACCCCTTTCTTTTTGCCGATATTGAAGGCCAGGCGCGTCATGCCCCGCTCACGCGCCACCGGTGCCGGACCATCTTGGAAGGGCTTCTCTTTCGCCCGGCCCTTCTCGCCAGGCAAACGGGCCGGCTGCGCGGATTCCCGCAGCGGCTGCCCGGCGGACTCGCTCTTTCTGGACTGCGCGGGCGAACTCTTCGCCCCTCCGGAGGTCTCCTCGCCCTCGCCCACAAGCAGGTCGATGAGCGCGGAAGCGATGTCCGTAGGCGAATAGCCTTGGTCGAGAAGACGGTCGACGAGGACATCGTGCCGTTGGAAGGACCCCTTCTCGAGACGGTCGCGGAGGGTTTCGAAAAAGACGTTGGCCCGCTTTTCCTCGACCTCTTCAAGCGAGGGCACCCGTTCCCGGCGGATTTTGCCCTTCGTGTAGCGGAGGATGTGCTGGAGCTTGTAGATTTCGCGTCCACCCACAAAGGTGATGGCGCGTCCGGCCCGGCCGGCACGGCCCGTGCGACCGATCCGGTGCACGTAGTCCTCGCCGTCGTTAGGCAGGTCGTAATTGAAAACCACCTCAATATCGTCCACGTCCAGGCCGCGGGCGGCCACATCCGTTGCCACCAAAAACTCGATCGCGTGGGTGCGGAATTTATTCATCACGCGCTCGCGCGCCGCCTGCGGCATATCGCCGTGCAGTTTGTCCGCCATGTATCCGCGCGCCATCAGGTGATCGGACAGCTCGTCCACCATGATCTTTGTCGCACAGAAAACGATCCCGAATTTAATGTCCTGCAAGTCGATGATTCGGCAGAGCACGTCGAGCTTATCGCGGCGATGGACCTCATAATACACCTGATCAATGGCCGGCACATCCAACGTGGCGGCTTCGATATGGATGTTCACCGGGTCCTTTGTAAAGGTGCGGATGAGCGTCTGAATGGGCTTCGGCATCGTTGCCGAGAAAAAGACCGTCTGGCGCTCTTCCGGCATCTGCGCGAGGACGCGTTGAATGTCCTCAAGAAAGCCCATGTCGAGCATACGGTCCGCTTCATCCAGAATCACCGTGCGGATGCTGTCCAACTTGAGTGTACCCCGGTCGAGGTGATCAATAATACGACCGGGAGTGCCGATGACGATATGCGCCCCCTGCTGCAAACCGCGGAACTGACGCTCGTAGGACTGACCCCCGTAGATCGGCAGCTCGCGCAATCCCTGCTTGCCGGAACCGAGCCGGGCCACCTCTTCCGCCACCTGCACAGCCAGCTCGCGCGTCGGGCACAGGACCAGCACCTGCGTCTGCCGCACCTTGGTATCCACCCGTTGGATGGCCGGCACGGCAAACGCAGCCGTCTTGCCGGACCCCGTCTGTGATTGGCCGACCACATCGCGGCCCTCCAAAAGAGGCGGAATCGCCGCCGCCTGGATGGGCGACGGGGCTTCATAGCCAATACGGCTGATGGCACTCAGCAGCTCGGTCGAAAGGCCGAGCTCGGCAAAAGTTTGAGAAGACATGCCGCCATACAGAACCCACCCCCTCGCCCCATGGCGATCACAAATACAACCCTGCTTAATCTATGTTTATCTACATAATCCACCGCACAACCAAAGACTCCAATGTCAATATTTTTAAATTTTACCAGGTTAATTATTTTAGCCCATCGTTTCTGCACCTTCCCGCCTTTCCGGGTTTTGGCTGATGCCAAGTGATGAAACGTGGGGTCGCCGACTACCTGATGTCACGTTTTTCCGAAATGTGACATCGTGCGAAACCCCGAAGTTGCCTTTGCCGAAAGGATCTGTTCGATTGGGAGCTTATGTCTTGGTCCTCCTATCAGAAAAATTACTTCCGCTGGAACAAACTCGGCCTCGCCCTGGACTTGAATGGGTTGAGCCTGAAAGCAGATGCCTTTGAGAGTATGCGCCCGGCGATGGACGAGGCTTTCGCGGCCATGGATGCGCTGGAAGGCGGAGCCATCGCCAATCCCGATGAAAAACGGATGGTGGGCCATTATTGGCTCCGCGATGCGGAGCGCGCCCCGAGCGACGATATTCGCCGCGCCATCTCCGAGACCTACGAAAAAGTCGCTGTTTTCGCCCGCAAAGTCCATAGCGGAGAGATCCGGGGCACGGGCGGCACCTTTACGGATTTGCTCGTCATCGGAATCGGCGGTTCGGCCCTCGGTCCCCAGTTTGTGGCGCAGGCGCTCGGGCGGCCCGGCGAGGACCGGTTGCGGGTTCACTTCTTCGACAACACGGACCCGGATGGAATGGACCTGACCCTGGCCCATCTGCGCGGAAGATTTCCCACGACACTCGTGCTCGTGATTTCGAAAAGCGGGGGCACCCCGGAAACGCGCAACGGCATGCTGGAGGCCGCGCACGCTTTCCTCGGCGAAGGGGTGGAGTTTCCGCGTCAGGCCGTGGCCGTGACCGGCGAGGGCAGTCAGCTCGACAAGATCGCCGAAAGCGAAGATTGGCTTGCCCGCTTCCCCATGTTTGATTGGGTGGGCGGTCGCACCAGTGAGACAGCCGCCGTGGGTCTCCTCCCCGCAGCCCTCCAAGGGCTGGACATCAATGGCCTCCTGAGAGGCGCGGCGGCCATGGACGCGCAAACGCGCCTGCACACGATCGAGGAAAATCCGTCCGCCCTCCTCGCCCTCGCATGGTATTTTGCCACCAACGGGAAGGGCGAAAAAGATATGGTGATCCTCCCCTACAAGGACCGCCTCCAACTGCTGTCCCGCTACCTGCAACAACTCATCATGGAGTCCCTCGGCAAAGAAAGCGATTTGCAGGGTAACCCTGTCTACCAGGGCATCGCCGTCTACGGAAACAAAGGCTCCACTGACCAACATGCTTATGTGCAACAACTTCGCGAAGGGGTTCCCAACTTCTTCGCCACCTTCATTTCCGTGCTGAAGGACCGCGAGGGGGCCTCGCTGGAGGTCGAACCGGGAGTCACCTCGGGCGACTACCTGCACGCCTTCCTTCTCGGTACCCGTGCCGCTCTTCTTGAGAAAGACCGCGCGTCTCTCACGATAACCATCGAAGAGGTCACCCCGGCTGCCGTTGGCGGACTCATTGCACTCTATGAGCGGGCGGTGGGCTTTTATGCCAGCCTCGTCAATATCAACGCCTACCACCAACCGGGTGTGGAGGCAGGAAAGAAAGCCGCGGCTCTCTTCCTCAAACAACAAAGCCAGCTTCTCCAACAAATTCACTCAAATGCTGGCAACGGGCAGACAGTCGAGGAAATCGCCGCCGCGCTTGACATGGCGGGAGAAGAGGCCGCCCTTCACAGCATTCTTATACACCTCGCGGCGAATCCGGCCAAGGGCATCCATTGCGCCCCCGGCCCCTCGCCTGCCGCTGACCGTTTTTCGGCAACCTGAGTCCCCTCTCCCTTATGAAAATTTGGTCCTACCTATCCGTCGTTCTTCTCGTCCTTTCGACATCCGCAGCGGTTTGGTTTTATTTCACCGCTGAACGGGAAGCGGCGGCGACCGCCACGCTTGAAGCCAATCTGCAACGGGAAATCGGGCTCCTGCGGGAGGCGCGCGACGAAGCCGGCGCGGAACGCGACCAGGCGGAGCGCCGTCTGGCGGATATGGACCGCGAACTTGCCGCCGTGAAGGCCCGCTCCACGACCCTCTCAACGCAGGCCCGGCAGGCTCAACTTGAGGTGCGTCAATTGCAGGAGACCAATCAGGGCCTTGAAAGCGAACGGAGCCGATTGGAGGATCAATTGGGGCGCTTTCGTCGGGAACTTTTGGAAGCTCGCGCCCAGCCAGCCGGTTTAACTGCGGACGAACGAATGGAACTCGAGGAAGAGATTGCCAATCTCCGTGCGCGCCTTGCCCGAACCACCGGAGCCAGCGCACCTTCCGGCCAGCCTTCCGCTGATGGCCTCAACGTGGAAATCCTCCGCATCTCGCCCCTGCGCGATGTGGTGGCGGTCAACATCGGACGCGCCGACGGGTTGGCGATCGACCGCACAGGCCAAATTCGCCAAGGCGATGCGCCAGCCGTGCGTGTGCGATTTACGGACGTGCGCGAAGGTTTCAGCCTTGCCCGAGTGCTCGATCCCGCATCCGCCTCTTCGCTTGCAACCGGCGGCAATGCACTTTTGATTCTCCAACCATGAAGCGTTTCCGCCTTTCTTTCGCCATTTTCGCCTCTCTCGGCCTCCTCCTCGGCCTGGTAACGGGTTGCCAAACAATCGCCCAGGAAGATCCCGACTCTCAGGAGATCCCCTGGGGCCAGCCGGCATCGTGGGAGGGGACCGTTCCCGGAATGCCCGGTGCGGGCCGTTGAGAAGATGCGCCCTGGCTGCCGGTCCCCCCGGTCGCTCCCACTGGATTTCAATGTCCTTGAATCCCTTTGCCCGGCGCTAAGTCCACAAAGCGCCGCGAACATCCTTGGTCTTCATCTCTCCGCGCAGAACTCCCCGCACATGGCTCCGCCTCCCCAGAAAAACCTCGTTCTCGTCCTGAGCGGACCGGCAGGTTCCGGAAAAACCACGCTCTGCGAAGCCCTTTGTTCCGCCTATCCCGGTGTTGTCGAGCGTTTGGTCACCACAACCACGCGGGCGCCCCGCCCAGGCGAAAGGGATGGCCACGACTACCACTTTCTCGATCAGCCCACCTTCAAACGGGCCATCGACAGAGGGGCCTTCTACGAGTGGGCGGAAGTCCACGGCAATCTCTACGGCACTCAAAAAGCACATGTGCGCCAACGCCTGGCGGCCAACCGGGACATCCTCCTCAATATCGATGTTCAAGGTGCCGAAGCCTTCCGAAAGGCGGCAGCGGAAGATCCGGAAATAGCAGGCCGTCTCCTCACTGTCTTCATCCAGCCGCGCGATCTCGCTCAAATCGCGGAGCGCCTGCGCGCGCGCGGGAGTGAATCGGAGGAGAGCCTCTCCCGTCGCCTGGAAACGGCCAGACGGGAGATTCCGGAGTCGACCGGCTTTGACCACATCATTCCCTCTGGCACGCGTGAAGAGGATTTCCACCGCCTTGAGGCCCTTTATCGCGAGGCTAAGGCCCGCCTCGCCAATCCGTGAAACCCCGGCGTCTGGATGAACTGCTCGCTTCATGCGGCTACACAAGCCGTCGCGAAGTGAAAAACTGGATACGGGCGGGGCGGGTGCGCGTGCGCGGCCAAAAGCCCGCCTCCGCATCCATAAAGGCAGATCCCGGCGAAGTCCTCATCGACGGCGAGCCGGTGGACCATCCGGGGGTGCTCCTTGTCCTCATGCACAAACCGGCTGGCTACGTCTGTTCGCACGATGACCGGGAAGGCCCCCGCGTCTACGACCTTCTGCCGCCACGCTGGCAAGCACGCAACCCGTCGCTGAACACGGTCGGCCGTCTCGACAAGGATACGACCGGTGCTCTCTTGCTCACCGACGACGGTACCCTCGTGCACGCCTGGACTCACCCAAAGCGAAAGGTCGAAAAACATTACCTGGTCGACCTTGCCCACCCTCTCGATCCGACCCTCATCGGTTTTTTCGCCGCCGGCGACCTCGTCTTGGAGGGAGAAACCACGCCCTGTCGCCCGGCCCGGCTGGAGATCCTCGGGGATACCCGGGCGCGACTCGTTTTGACGGAAGGAAAATATCATCAGGTAAGGCGAATGTTTGCCGCAGTTGGAAATGAGGTCTTGCGCCTCCACCGGGAGTGTTTTGGTCCCTGCTCCATCGCGCACCTCCTTCCCGGGCAATTTGAAACAATCAACCCCACCGGTCCGCGCGAAGAACCGCCAGGCAACGGTGCGGCTACGGCATAGCCTCGATTAAGGAATTCTAGCCCGCCGCAAATACCACCTTATCATCCGGGGTAGACCCGACCTATCCGTCAAATCTCATGATTTCCGGAAACATGACGGATCAAGAGTTCTGGGTTTACACGCGGGTCCGCCGCATCATGCTGCGCGGACAAATGTGGAAACGATGGCGGCAGTTGACTCCCTACCTGCGGGGTCACGGGAAGCTCTTTTTTCTCGCCATGATCGCCGGTGCCGTGGCGGGAGCAGCGAGTGGTTTCGGCGCGCCCTTCTTCATGAAAGAGGTGTTTGCGAGCTTCTTTGAATCCGATCCGGGGCAATACTCCCGTGCCTACCAAATCGGTATCGCCGCGCTGCTGCCCACAATCTTTCTCCTGCGCGGACTCTCCCTCTACATCAACCAGTATTTCCTTCACCGCATCGGGCAATCCGTCCTCGTCGATCTTCGCCAGGAACTCTTCGACCACCTGCAAAAGCTCGACATGGGCTTTTTCGAAAAACAGCGCTCAGGAGACCTCCTCGCCCGCCTCTCCGCCGATACCACACAGATTCAAAACAGCCTCCTCACGATCATCCGCGAAGCCGTCCTCCAGCCCTTCATTTTCGCGGGCGGCCTCGGCTTTTTGCTCTTCCTCTCCCTGCGCGAACGGGAGATCGGTTTTCTCCTCCTGCTCCTCGCCATCGCGCCCCTCATGATTCTACCCGTGCGCCTGATCGGGCGCCATTTGCGCTACCGCGGACGCCAAATGCAGGATGCCTTCGGCGAAGTCTCCGAAGTGGTCGCGGAGAATTTGCGGGCGGCCTCCGAGGTGCGCGCCTTTCGTCTGGAAGAGCGTGAAAGCCGCCGCATGCGCGACCGGCTGAGGGGCTACTTCGATTACTCCATGAAGATGACGAAATACCTCCTCGTCACCCAGCCACTCATGGAGTTGATCGCCGTCACCGTCATTTCCGCGGCTTTCCTCTACGCCTACAACCAAGGACTCGGCTCCTCCGTTTTCCTTGCTATGGGCGCAGCGCTCTTTTTCACCGTGGACGCCATCAAACGCCTCGTAAGGGCCCTCAACGAGTGGCAGCGGACCGTCGGGGCCTTCGACCGGGTACGAGGGATTTTGGACACCGAACCCGCCATCCGCGATCCCGATCAGCCAATCCCCCTGCCCCGGGCGACAGGGCACCTGCGCTTCGAAGACACCTCCTTTTCCTATGGCGATCAGGGCGCACTCAAGCAGCTAAGCGTCGACATTCCGCCGGGGACGGCCTGCGCCCTCGTGGGGCCAAGTGGCGCGGGAAAAAGCACCTTCACCAAGCTCATTTTGCGCTTCTATGATCCGGGGCACGGTCGCGTTTCGCTTGATGGCCATGACCTGCGGCAGATCTCCCTCGGCGACCTCCGCCGCCACATCGCCTACGTGCCCCAGGCCCCCGTGCTCTTTAACGACACGGTAACGGCCAACATCCGCCTAGGGCGGGCCGAGGCCTCCGATGCCGAAGTGGAAGCCGCCGCCCGCGCAGCCAACGCAGACGATTTCATCCGCGCCCTCCCCCAAGGCTACGACACTGTCCTGGGCGAAAACGCCACCCGCCTCTCCGGGGGCCAACGCCAACGACTCGCCCTCGCCCGCGCCTTTCTCTGCCATGCCCCCATTCTCATCCTCGACGAAGCCACCTCTGCTCTGGACTCCGAGAGCGATGAACGCATCCGCGAAGCCCTCGGTCGCCTCGTTGAAGGGCGCACCGTGCTCATCGTTGCTCATCGCTTCAACACCCTGCAACTCGCCCGGCGCATTCTCCTCTTTGAAGACGGCCGCATTGCCGCCGATGGCCCCATCCAAACCGTCCTCCAGCACCCCACCTTCCGCGCCCTCTACGAAAAACAGGGTTTCAAAGTCGAGGAAGCCGCGTCCCTCTTTCCCGAAAAGGGATGAGTTAAATCCTGGTGTGTTGTTTTCGCCTTCAATTTCGTTTCACGCCGGTCGCAATCTCCCTGAAAACAGCCCCGCCGTCCTCGACAACCGGTTTGGCTTTCCTCCCCCTTCGAAAGCCCAGCCCACCGTTGGCCGCGCAGAAACTTTCCACCCACGCAACCGAACCGACCACCCAGCTCTCGCTGAACGCGCGGATCTTCGAGAGAAGCCCGGATCTCTCAGGTAAAGCGGCTCCTTGCCTGTCTTCGCCCTTGGCCGCTTCGGAAAGCTTCGGATCTCCCTGGCGCGGCCGCATTCCCGGACCCATTCGACTGCCCAACCGCGCACGGTAGCGCTCGTGCCACTTCGTCGCCCAAGTCATTTTGCCCTCGATCCGGGCAATCCCCCGCCGCGCCGCCGAGCCGCCTGCGCAGGCCTCCCCGAACCCGCTGAAACCATAGTCGCCCGCGTCCTCCACCAGACCCGCCCGCACCGGGTTCAAATCGATATACGCCGCCACCATCCTTTGCGCCGCCGTATCCGCCTCCACCACCACACTGCGGAACCGCTCCGCCCAGAAAGTGCCCACCGTTCCGTGCTTCCGGTTATACCACAAAGTGAAGCGCGTCTTCACTTCCCGCATGAAGACCGAGACCTCCCCCATCCGCGCCTTCAAGCGTCGACGAATGCCCTCAGCGGAGTCCCCATTCTTCCTTAGAATCTCCTCCAAATCATCCGCATCCAACCCCAGCGAAGCACACCGCGTCCCCCCATAAAGCGCCCGAAACCGCGTCACCAGGCCTGCGTCGTCGAGGGTTTCCGTCTCCTTCGGATCCAGCCTTACGAAGATGTGAAAGTGATTAGCCATAAAGCAATAAGTCAGCACCTCCATCCCCGCAAACGCCGCCTGCGAGCGCATGATAT
>JAFIGE010000186.1 GCA_020831585.1 Opitutales bacterium
CGGAGCGAAGACAACCCCCCCCGCCGACCGTTGCTTTTGATTCGGGAAACCGCCCGCCGTTCCCCACCTCCCCCGCCCCCCGCCTCTACCACCCCCCCCCCCGAAAAACCTAGTCAATACACCGTTATTTGTCTCACCTGAGACAATTTTGCAGGCGCCCAAAAATGTCTCAGGTGAGACATCGGTATGCCGTTATCCGGTTCTTTCGACCGCAAAACCTACTCCGCGGTGGTCGGCTCGACTTTTATTCGAAAGAAAGAGAACGGCCAGCCTTGATTCGGGGTGAACATCACGCGAAAGCCCTGCTCAGAAAGCTCAAAGGCAAGGTCAGCGACCGTCATGGCGTTCACCCAGTTGACCATATCCGAAGAAAGTTCAGCAGTCAGATTTAATTCATCGTCACCGAAGATACTCGGTAAAGTGAGTTCAAACTGGTGAGGGCTGCCTTTGGGTGCGGTGAAATCAGGCATTGTTGTGGGCCCGTCGGTGGGCAGCCCAAAGACAAAGCGTAGCAAATTGGGGACTCCATCCTGGAAGGGCTGATCCCGCAACCCGCGCGCGTGCGCCGGCATGAGCGAAACCCACGTCAAATAACCAGTCGGCAAAACCGCAAAGGCTGGTAGGTGCGCAAAACTGGTCATCTGCCAATTTTCAGGCCAGCCGGTTCCCGGAGAAATCCCCACCACCGTAGAGGTGGCGGCGGTCGTGCCCAGATGAGTTAGCCTGACAGGCGCGTCACTACCGGAGAAAAACTCGATTTGGAAGGAAACCACGTTTTCCGATCCCTGAAGCGGAACCTCGTAGACCGTCACCACATGCCGGGACTTTCCAGCATCAGTCAGATACCTGTGGGCAATGACGCCGCCTTCAGAAGGTGCCAGGTTCGCCCAATATCCCGCGACCAGCGGGCGCCCTTGCAGAAAGAAGGCATCCCATGACCACGGGTTCGAACCATTCGGGCTACCAAAGCTTATGGTCCCGTTTGCATTGACGTAAGCTCGCCAGTAGGCGTTGCCCAGAAACTGGAAGGTTTGCTCAATTCTCCAGGATTCGCCCGCCTGTGGATTTCCCCAAACGGACCAGCCCGCGCTCTCCCATACCGTTGAATCGTGGGAAGACGGGATCGTCGTCGGAAAGACGGTGGCTTCAGAGATAAAAGCTGCGTAATATCCATGAGAGCCGGGATCTTGTGCGGCTTGCGGCACAAAATGAAGCGTTTTTCCCTCGATTGGAAACGGGTGTCCACTGAAGAACGCTTGGGCCAGGACATGGGTCACCGTGTAATCCTTGATCACCAGTGAAGCGGAAAAAACCTCATGAAGAAGGTAACCTGTGCCGGGTAAGATTTCGCATAGCACCGTTTCATCGTCCTCCTTGATGCCGTCGGCGACGGGCAGTATCGACAAGCTTACCTTTGCTTCACCAAAACCAAACCGGACCGTTCCTTCGCCACTCAGAGGATCGTAGCTTTGCGCCCCCTCGACGGTGTAGTCGCTACCCTTCGTATCCGCCGTGCCACTGAGGCGAAATGTCACCAGCAGTTCATTTTCGAGCAACCCATGGCTGAACCGCGTAAACTCAAACGCCCCGCCCGACGGTCCTTGTTCGTCAGCAATCGGATGGGTTGATTCCACACTGACCTCCGGATGACCAATGACATGAACGACGCGGAAGACCAGCGGCTGAAGAATCTGATAGCCATCGGCAGAAACGATCTGCAACTCCAACTGCCGGTCCGGATGATTCGATCCGTCATCCAACGCGGCAACCGATACCTCCAAGGATCTTTCATTTGCCGGAAAGGTGAGCCTACTGGCCGCTCCCAGCGATGGCGTCAGCGCAAAACTTCCAGGGTAGGCGGCCGCACTGCCGGCCAGAGCGACACCTACGGTCAAGGGTTGAGAAACATCTCCGCCGCGCGATAACTTCCATTTGCCATTCCCCCCACCCGGCTCTGCCAAGCCTTGCTCAACCTCCAGCCAAACCACAGCCGGCCCGGTCGCCAAACTTTCCAAAGGCGGAAATTCGCCGCTGCCCGAAACCACCGTAACGCTAAAATCAATACGGCCCGGTCGCTCTTGCATACGTTTGGCACTTATCGGCGAATGAATTATCATTCTTCTCTTCATTTATCATCGGACCTATTGCTCCCAAAAAGTGGGGTTGATAGCCTTTCAGTTTTCGGATCGCCCAATGATTTTCTGCGGATGGACGACATGTTTTCAAATGGCACAGCAGGGCGGGTTCAACGTCGCTCAATGACCCACCTGATCGCGTAAGAGTCGACTCGCCTTCAGGTGACCGCCCCCGCCTTCTCGTTTTGGGAAATTTTCTTGACCGGGTGGACAGATCCGGACGGCATCGATCTCGTCGTCTATCGAGATGGGATCGACCGAAAAAAGTGCTGCCGGAACGAAGTCACCAACCGCAAGTTGGCGGCTTGTCTGCGGGCGTGTGCTCTGTCTGATCGCGGCCTTCTTCGCCACCGGTTTGGCCTGGGATCTTTTGCAATTCGCCGCATGGGGGGGCATGTATGTGCAAAACCTCCGCGAGCGTGATGCCGCCGCCGCCTTTGCCCACACCTTTTCCGAGGAAGGGCGCTGCCCGGTGTGCAAAACCGTCGAGAAAGCGCGTCAGGGCGATGAGCAAACGCCCGCCCTGCAAGGCTGGGGCCTGCGCGCCTGGCTCCTGCCGTTGCAAAACGGCCAACTCTCGCTCGTGCACCCTCCCCTTGCCCGGCGCATGCCCCCTGCAATCGCCTGCGCGCGGGCGGTGAGCCGAAGCGACCGGCCTTCCCTGCCTCCGCCCAAATAGGGCAAGGCCTTCCCCCAGGACGCCGGGCGCTGTGCCCGCCTCTCCCGCCCGGATTCCCGGTCGCGCTTGGACGCATCGGCCGGGATTCGAATCCTCCGCGCTCTTTCCGGAAGAGGGCGGCTTTTACCCTGCACGCCCAGCGTGTGCTCCTTCGCAAACAACACCTTCGTTTTGTCATGAAATTTTCCTTACACCCTTGTTTTCTTTCTCTCTCTGTCCTCACCGGAGCCAGCCTCGCGGCCCCTGCTTTGGCCGGTGAACCGCACGAACTCACGCCGGTCCCCGTGGTCGCCCACCACGGTCCGGCCCCCTTGCAATTCATCGTCGATCCGCGCGCGCCCGCCCAACCCATGCCGGCACAGGACGGGGCCGATGCCCTGCGGTCGGTCCCCGGCTTTAATGTCATCCGCAAGGGCGGCACGGACGGCGATCCCGTCTTCCGCGGCCTTGCGGGCTCACGCCTCGGCATCCTCCTCGATGGGGAACTGATCTTCGGCGGATGCGGCAACCGCATGGACCCGCCCACCGCCTATGTCTTTCCCACGGCCTTTGACCGCGTCACGATTATCAAAGGGCCGCAAAGCGTCCTCCACGGTCCCGGCCTTACGGCCGGCGTGGTCCTCTTCGAGCGCATTCCCATGGTCTGCACAGAACCGGAATTCACCGGCATAGCCGCCCTCACCTTGGGTGCCTTCGGGCGCAACGACCAGCTCCTCGACGCCACTGCGGGCAACCCGCGATTCTCCCTCCGGGCCACGGCCACACGCACGGCCGCGGATGATTACAAAGACGGATCGGGCAACCGCGTACACTCACAATACGAGCGCTGGAGCGCCCACGCCAACGGCACCTGGCACGCCACTCCCCGCACCCGTATCGAACTTTCGGGTACTCTCAGCGACGGCGAAGCGGCCTATGCCGACCGCGCCATGGACGGGACCCAGTTTGCCCGCGAAAACATCGGCCTGCGCTTTCGCCACGAAACCACCAACGGCCTCCTTGCCGCGATCGAGGGTCAAGCCTACTACAACTACATCGACCACGTGATGGATAACTTCAGCCTCCGCACCTTCAGCCCGACGATGATGATGCCCAACAAGACCGTCTCCAACCCCGACCGCGAGACCTTCGGGGCGCGCGTCCTTGGTCATTTGGAAAGCGAAGGTCCCTGGCAGGCCACCCTCGGCACAGAATTCCAGGAAAACCGCCACACCGGGCGCCGTAGCATGAACGAAGACATGCGGCCCTTCAAAAGCCTTCCGCGCCTGCGCGACGGACGCTTCCGCACGACCTCCATCTTCGGCGAAGGCACATGGGACCTCGACGGCGAGTCACGCCTCGTCGCTGGTCTCCGTGCCGATCTCTGGCGGGCGGAAGATCCCCGCGCGATGATCAACGTCGGCATGGCCGGAGCCCAACCCAATCCCACCGCCGGTAGCACCCGCCGCCAAACCCTCCCGACAGGCTTCCTTCGCTACGAGCGCACCTTTGCCGGTTCGCTCCATGCCTACCTGGGCCTCGGCCATGCCCGTCGCTTCCCCGATTTCTGGGAAATGATCAACAAAGAGGGCCCCCCCAGCCTGAGCGCCTTCGAAACGAAGATCGAGCGCACCACCCAGATCGACCTCGGCTTCACGCAAACCCACGGAGCGACGACCTACGGCCTCTCCCTCTTCGCCAATCAGATCGACGATTTTATTCTCATCGAGAATGGATTCCCTAAGGGCATGCGCTCGGCCACCGTCGCCCGCAATATCGATGCCCGCATGCTCGGGGGCGAAGCCACCGTCCTGCACCGCTTGGGCGACCACTGGCGGGCCGAGGCCGCCCTCTCCCATGTCCACGGTCGCAACCGCACAGACGCACGGCCCCTCGCCCAGCAACCGCCCTTCGAAGGCCGCCTCGCCCTCGGCTACCACGAAACCCGTTGGTCGGCGGGCGGCGTCCTCCGTGCGGTCGCACGGCAAAACCGCATCGCCGTGGGGCAGGGCAACATCGTCGGACAGGATCTCGGACCCACCCCCGGCTTCGCCACCCTTGCCCTCCACGGCGGCTGGATGCCCCACCCCGCCTTCCGCCTCCACGCCGGGGTGGACAACCTCCTCGACCACACCTACGCCGAGCACCTGAGCAAAGGCGGGGCCATGGTCGCCGGCTTCCCCCCGCCCACCACACGGGTCAACGAGCCCGGCCGCACCTTTTGGCTGCGCGGTGAAGTGCGCTTCTGAACGCGCCACCCACCAAAAAGAAAAATCGCAAACACGCACGTCGGTGGCCGGTTCAGGGATCGTCGCGACTCTGACCGGCCACCTTTTTCCCGTTCAATCGACGGATGCGGGCACTGGCCGACACGCTTCACAAAACCCATACACCTCCATAACGTGCCGGACCTCGGTGAACCCGAGCTTGCGGGCGCGCGCCTCCAACTCTTTGCCCAAGCAGAGATCGAGCCGTTCCGTGCGGTGGCACTCCCGGCAAACGAAATGATGGTGGTGGTCGTGCGGCTCGGTCAGTTCGAAGAGATGGCCGCTTTCCTCCAGCGGAATCCTTTGCAGAATCCCCACCCTTTCAAAGGCCTCCAATGTGCGGTAGACGGTCACGAGATCGCTCGGCGGCAACCCCGCACGGTCCCGCAACACCGCCGCCGAAATCGCCTGATCGGCCGCCGCCAGCACCCCCAGCAGCCGCTCCCGCTTGCGCGTCATGCGCAGCGGGCTGGCTTCGAGGTGTTCCAGGAGGCGTCGCAAAAATCCAGGGCCGTGCTTCATTCCTTAAGAAAAGTAACTTTCAAGAACATCGACGGGAATCAGGTTGCGGACAAGGCCAATCAAATGAAGACCGATGCCGCCCATTTGATTTTCGCCCCTCGCTCAAGCGTGGAACAGATGGAAGAAGGTGAAGAGCTTGCCCCCAAATTCGATGCCCCGGGGCTCATCGCAGGCGTCACCCATTCCTCTGCTCAATCAAAAAGCCAAAGGCTCCCGACTCTTGATCCATCGTCTCTCGAAAATTGCGGGCCTTAGCGGAAAACGCTGATTTCGAGTAAGTTGTGATCGCGAAAGATCGCGCGCGTGTCTACACAGTGTGAAAATGAGGCTGTCACCGTTTGTCCTTTGTGAGATCCCGAATGCGGGCCAACGGCCCGAGACTATACCAGCCCAGGGCAACGCCCTGGGCGGGCTCAACCCCGCCGTAATGAGGGCTGAAAGCCCGACCCAAACGCCGCGCCTACGGGCATATATCGGGCTTTCAGAATGTCCTGCCCTGGGCTGATATGAAGCCGCACCTTTGGTGCTCAACCCTCTCCCCTTCGTCCTGCTGAATTCCGCCAGTGATGTCAGTCTGCCTTCACCGGAGTTAGGAGTCCTGACGCTTCCGGCACCCGCGAGGCGAGGTTCTCATCCCGTCCGTCACGCCCCCACCGCGACATCAGAAAAACACTCCCTGAGGGATTTTTCAATCGCTTCACGGTCCAAATCGATCCCGATGAAAACAATCTCCTGGCGGCGGTCCCCGAGGATCGGCAGCCAAATCTGGCGCACCGCTTCGGGTAGATCCTCCCACCGCACATCGCCGCGCTTGACCACGGCTTGCCACCAATCCGAGATGTAGTCCGCGCGAAGCGATTTTCCGGCAATGGAGACGAGACCGACCCGGTCCGGTAAGCGCTCGGTCCAGTAATAACCTTTTGCGCGGAGGACGCCCGGCAGCCCGGTGCGCAAAAGGCGAAGAAAGCGCGACTCAACGAAGGGTTGCCGCGCGTTGAAAACAAAGGTCGCGAGCCCGAAATCCTTGTGATGGCGGCGCGCTTGATGGAGCGGATTGCGCACGAGGCCCCCCGCCTGCCGCTCCTCCGGAAGCGGTTTCCAAGCACTCTCTCGACCGTCCTGATTGTTGAGCATGCCCTGTTTCCAGGCCGCCCCGGTGAGGGTTTTCGCTTCGTTGTACCGATGGTCCTGCATCAACCGCGCGACATCGATCTCCCCAAAACGGCTCTCCCAAACCTCGGCCCCGGCATTGAGATAGCGAAGATAGGCTCGGAATCGCGCCCGCGCCTCCTCCGCCAGCAAATCCGTTTTGTTGATGAGCAAAACATCCGCGCATTCGATTTGCTCGATGAGCAATTCTTCCAGGGGCTGGCGTCGGTCGTTGGGGAGAAGGTGCGTCCGCCGACCGCGCCCGGTGTTGTCGGGCGAGGCAAAGTAACCATCAAGGTTGCCCCCGTCGAGGAGTGTCACCATGTTCGCGACTTTGAGGAAGTCCGCCCCCCGTTGACCGAGGAAATTCGCCGAATACAGGGTCTCTAAAATGGCCTTCGGCTCGGCCACACCTGTCGCTTCGATGAGAATGTGATCGGGCTGATGCTTCTCCCGAAGCTCAAGAAGGGCATCCAGCAAATCCGTTTGAATACTGCAGCAAATACACCCGCCCTGCAGCTCCCGGATGCCCGCCAGGCTCCCCTCAACCTCCTTGATCGCACTCTTGATCAAAGCCGCATCAATGTTGATCTCCCCAAGGTCATTCACGACGACCGCGAACTTGCAAGACCCCGAGGCCCGCAGGATGTGATTGAGCAGCGTCGTCTTTCCCGCGCCCAGGAAACCACTGAGCACGGTGACGGGGGTCTTCGCCCCCGCGCTCTTCGCTTCCCCCTGCGTCCATGAAAAAATACCCATACACAAAATGAAAGTCACTTCTATCTAGTCCGTCAATTTCCGATATCTCCCCGAAAGAAATGCAACAAGTGAACCCGCTGAGGGCTGCGTCGAGCAGGGCGGGAGCGGGTCGCGCTTTGGTTTAACCCGGAAAACGGCAGGCGGATAAAAGAAAAAAACCTTAGGCAGAGATGTGATTTTTCTTTACAAGGAGGATCGGAATGCAGTCAGATGAAATTGTCTAATCGTTCGCATTAGCTTCCAATTCACATACTATCCAGCCATGAGAAACCTTGTAAACCACCGTCTACTTCTGTCTGTCTTCGTCTCTGCCCTGGCCTGCTCGACGGGCCTCCAAGGCACCGTCATCCTTCCTCCCGGCGTGCAACAGAACATTGCCTTCAGCACGGTTACGGACACCTGGGGCTGGACGCTGGCGTATCAAGGCACGTATAATCAGGCGTTCGTCCCGATGAGCACGGTTTTCGCAGACGTCATTCCGGGTGGCTACATCATGTATGCGGCGCGTCCGGTCGGCTCCAGCACCCTCACTCTGCTCGCGGCGGGACCGGAGGCGGTTGTCCGGACGGTGACGGATCGACACCAGACCACCCTGGCCAATGGAGTCGAATGGTATTACAACGCGGGCTCAATCGGTTTCGCTGCGGAAGGACAGGCGATTTTTCAAAGCTCGGCCGATGTCAACAGCACGGGCTTCGGCGCGGGCACCACCGACGCCTTTGGAGCAACGCGGCTCAGTTGGCACACCAATGACGCAAACCAAACGGTTCAATACGGTGTCGAGCCTGTATTTCTCAATCCCGGCTGGCGCGCGGGTGAGACAGCCTCTCTCAATCTTGCTGGGGATTGGGAACGGCTGGTCTTTGTGGCCGCCATTCCGGAACCCGGTGCCGCTGCGGTCATTTTCGGACTGGGTGCGCTCGGGCTTTGCCTCGCGCGGCGCAAGCGGATGGCTTGAGCTCCTCTCCGGCGGGGCCCCAACGTTCTGTTTTGCCGATTTGTCCGCGCTTTCGGGCCTCGGAGCACCTCCGCACCGGGCTATCCCTTTCGTCGCTTCACGCAATCAGGTGCCGGGCGACCATTTCAAGTAGGCCCAGAAACAGGGTCTCGGCAAAGGCTTCCGGGCGGCCCCGGGGACGGAGCAGCACCCAGTTGCGCCGGAGCGCACGACGCCCGGGAGGAAAGGCCCGGAGGCGCCCATCGCGGATTTCCTCGCGGGCAATCCATTCGGGCAGGAGGGCTGCGTCGAGCAGGGCGGGAGCGGGTCGCGCTTTGGTTGAACCCGGAAAACGGCAGGCGGGTAAAGGGCAAAAAAAAACCTTAGGCAGAGATGTGAGTTTTCTTTACAAGGAGGATGCAGTCAGATGAAACTGTCTAATCGTTCGCATTAGCTTCCAATTCACATACTATCCAGCCATGAGAAACC